>SKND01000326.1 GCA_007120695.1 Bacteroidales bacterium
ATCTGATGCCGGCTCCTGATCATCAGTGCAAAGACCGCCGTAATTCAACTTAGCAGTTTTATCTCCTGAATTAGCCCCACTGCTTCCTTCAACATTACTGACGGCAGGCATAGCCTGTTGGAACTCCCTTTTTATCAGTCCGGCACCCGGCCCCGAAGCGGCCACCACCACCCGGCATCCGGCAGCCAGAAACGCCCTTATAACCGGTATGCACCTTGAGGCATGACCCAGTCCCCAATCCATCGGGCAAACCAGTATGCACAGTTTCTTCATCGGCATAATTCAATCAAAATGCAATCAATTGTCGCCGAAACCCTGCTGCCATCCTTCAGCATTTTCCCGACATCTCATAAATAGATAACCCTTTTAAATCGTTCAACCTTATAAATCGATCACCCATATCATCCGGCCTGAGGGTAAGATTAAACCTCCGGGAAAGTCGCCGAAGAACAAACCTCACAGAATTAAAGTCTCTGTATTAAGTATCTTTTTATCAGGTTGAAACCTGAACTTTAATGCCCAGTTTCTCCACCCGGGCGGCAATTGAATACAGCTCCTCTGCAGGCACCTTCCCCAGTCCCGTTACCGGTGTATCCCTGGCAATGGTGTAAACCATAACCAGTTGCGGACCCAGTCTGTCCACCAGTTCAAGCCAGTCGTTTATCTCACCCTCTGAAGCATTGTCAACCAATTTCCCGTTATAAGTTCCGCGAACAAAAAGAGTCTGCAGCACAAATTTGCCGCCTAACCTCATGATATTCTCCACCAGCCGGCTGTAGCTGAAGCCCTTCCCCGGCTGGTTAAGCAGTCTCACAGTCTCCTCCCTGGCCGAATCAATCTTCAGTATATTCTGATCAACCAGCTTCAATGCATTGAATACGGAAGGATCATCCAGCATTGTCCCGTTCGACAGTACTGCTATCCTGGCTTCCGGAACAATCAGGTCTCTGAGTGCCACGGTATCGGAAATGATGCCCGGGAATGAGGGATGCAAGGTAGGTTCACCATTCCCGGCAAATGTTATCGTATCGGGCCTCTCCTTCTTTGCGGTCATCGCAATAAGTCGCTGCTTAAGGGCAGCAGCTACAACCGGACGGGACGGAAACCCGTCACTGTCGTAAGGCCCTTTTCCGGTCCACCCGCATTCACAGTAGATACAATTGAAGCTGCACCATTTCCTGTCGCCCGGCAGCAGGTTAATACCCAGTGAAACACCCAGTCTCCGGCTTTTCACGGGACCAAATACTATATCTTCAAATAAAAATGTTGCCATGAAAAAAATAAAATTGCCAGCGAACTTAACCCTTTTTTCATAAAACCTTGCATCCGGAAGAGAAATATTGGATGGTGGCCGGATTTTTTTAAAAATCTGTCCCTGACAAGTTTTATATGCGATAGACGTCCCCGGCCGCAAGGCATAACCGATCCCTGACATGCCGGTCAGGTCGTATGCAGGGGGTCTATGATATTAGTCATTGTATAAAACCATATTAGGCGTAATTTTGCATATAATAATTTAACCCTCAAAAACCAAAAGATGTCCGGAACCATATCACCCGAACCCTTTGTATGGAAAGAAGAGTATAAGGTAGGAGTAAAAGCCATTGATGAGCACCGGGAAAAGTTTTTTGAGATAATCAACAAGCTCAAAAGAGTTATCCATGAGAAAGAGTGTAATATCAATGTTGCGGATATCTTCTTCTCCCTGGTACATTATGCCGAGCATTATCTTATCAATGAAGAGATATATTTCAAGGAGTCCGGTTATTCCGGCTTCTCCAAACACAAAGAAAGCCATAACAACTTCATAAACAGGATAATCAAATTCAAGGAAGATTATCAGGAAGGCAGGAAAAAAGTTTGTGAAGATATGTACTTCTTCCTTGAGAACTGGCTCGTCAACCACATACTTCACTACGATATAGAGGCAGTGGAGTGGCTTAAAGAACGGGGCTCCAAATAGAGTCCGTCTATAGAGTCAGTGCCTGAATCAAAAAGTCACTTCAATCTCCTCAGCCTGCTTACAGGAAGCAGCTTCATTCCTGAGGGGTCTATACCCTCTATGATATTCAGTCCCGGATTCAGTCCCTCGCTGATACATCCTGCTTCATAATTATAACCTGTTGCCAGAGCACCGTTAAGTGTAGCCATTTCAAGTATTTCCAGCAGGTTAAACCCGTAATTCCCCTCATGCAGTCTCTGTATCGTACCCCACAGCCCGTTGCCACCCGTTCCTGCCAGCACCCTGCTTTCACCACCGGGTCCATCAAATATAAACATCCCCTCAATACCGCTCTCCCTGAACAGCTTACCGAAATGATACGCATCCTTATATATCCTGTAACCCAGACTCCGGCCATTCCGGGCTTCCCGGACAAAACCTCCCGTTGCCTGCTTCCCCGGACTTTTTGCCACCGGATCAGCACGGTAATCTTCATTCAATTCTGTCGCCGAACCTGCATTCCCCGATCCTTCTTTTCCCGAACCTGCATTCCCCGAACCTGCAACCCCCGATCCTTCTTTTCCCGAACCTGCAACCCCCGATCCTGCAACCACTGAGCCTGCAACCACTGAGCCGGATACCCCTCTCCTCTCCCCGGGATTTCCGATCCGCCCGGCCACCCTTACGCCGGAAGCGATAAGAGAATAAAGGTTATCCCCGGGCCCGCTCAAAACATCAACCAGTCCGGGAATTAATATACCGCTGTAGAACTCGACCCCTGCCAGCTCCCTGAAATTTGCACCTCCGCTGCTTACAGAGAGTACAAATCCACTGTTGTCAAGCTCCACAACTGCATTCCTCAAAGGATGTCCGCATACCGGAAAAACTATGCTTGCAGCAATCTTTGGCATCAAGAACCTTATTTAATGGATAGAACCACGTTAATTATTATTTAAAAACAGAACAGACAACTTTTCCCCGAAAGGTAAAAAAAATTAGTCTCTGCCCAGATGCTGAGTTTTTTATACGGACACTATTAACAGGATAGATTCCCGTCAATTAATACTTAAAAACCGAACGAACAACTTTTCCCCGAAAGGTAAAAATAATTAGTTGGGAGAAGAAGCCTGTTCCCTGTAATAGAGTCTAATATTCCTCACGGCAGCCGATCGTGAGCCGCTGTCGGCAGGGTTGGTCATATCCAGGATCCTGCCCCTGATATGAGTAACCTCAGTGTTAAGCTGCTCACGGGATACGGTTACCTGCCTTGGCCTTCCATTCTTATTCAGTGTGAGTGGCCTGAAATTCTGCCGGGCCCCTTCTTCGGTACCGTCGTCATGCCAGAACCACAGGCTCACACGTGGATTCTCTGCAATATCTGCCGAATCGAGACGAATCTGAGCTGTAAAAGTGTAAATACCGGGGCCCCTTGAAGGAATCTCAAAAGCGATCATCCGGTTCGTGTCCGGTCCAGGGAAACTCCAGTTTTCAGCAAGCTCCCAGATGTTTTCAGACTCAAGATCTGTCGCAGGCTGACTGCTGATGTAGGCATCCGGCCTTTCCGGCTCTTCCATCTCAACCTCGGCCAGGCGCCTGCTCAACTCGTCCACCACCTTGTTGTAAATCAGTTCAAGCTTTACGGGATCATAAGAGTAATAGTTCAGCGAATTCTCAAAAATCTCCCGTGTCACACCATGATGTTCAAATATCGACCGGTAGAAATCTATCTGGTCAGACTCCGGCAACGACATATGCGACTCTAAATTCCCGGTAACGGCATAAACACCCTCAAAATAATGCACATCAATCAGAAGATCAATAAAATCCTGCTCTTTCATGATCCCCCTGCCCGGGGGGCCAACAGGATGAGAGCTGCAGGATGAGAGTATCAGCAGTAATAAAACAAAGCCCGTAAAAATGTTATAAACTCTATTGTTTGACAGGATTAAACCGCATACCGAGAAAAACTTCATGTGAACCGGAATTGTGATGACGAATTGGTGAAAAGCTCATATCATATGAATAACCGAAACTGAACCTGTTTTCGTGTGTATAGCCCACTAAAAATGATACGGCATCACTTGAGCGGACAGACACACCCAGCCATAAAAGGTCCTGGTAATAAGCCTTCAGGTTAAAATCCACCTGTACCGGCGAAGGCATCGTGCCCCGCACAATAACTGAAGATTCAACCGCATAGTCAAAGTTAATAAAATATTTGTACCCTCCGGTAAGGAAAAAATGCGCTTTCAGTTTGTTAAGTCCGGCACTCTCCTCAAACCAATCGATTGTATTCCCGAAAAGCTGGTGAGCCGAAAACCCCACATGAAAAGTCGAAGAATACAGGTACAGGCCCAGGGTGGCATCGGGTGAAAAGTCGGAAGTAACAGTATTGAGCAGTGCCTGGTCGGTGGGATCAAGCAGCGTTATCTTTGTTCCGTCCATACGGTTCTGCAGCAAACCTGCCGACAACCCCATAGACAACCTCATCATATCGTTCAGCAGGAGGTTGTATGCATAAGAACCATAAAGTCCGTTCCGGCTTGTCGGGCCTGTTGCATCGTTAAACACATATCCCCCGAATCCCATGTCCTTTTCGCCGTGCGGACCGTAAATGCTCAGACTGTTGGTTTGCGGGGCATCAGGTATTCCCGTCCACTGAAACCTGTTGTTCAGCCTTACCTGGTAATAATTATGCGTACCCGCCACGGCAGGATTGAAGATATACGTATTGAACATGAACTGTGTATATATCGGCAACTGCTGTGCCCGTACAATCCCGGTTCCTCCAAACAGGACCATTATCAGTATCAATATAACCAGCCGCGGCAGCATCACCGCCTGCCAGGGTTTAAAGTGCCATTTAGCCATTGTCAGCAGATTGTTTATTCTCTCTTTCATATTACCTAACTATCGTTACAGGTCCGGTTATCGGTCTGGTACCAAAAGGATCATTCAGTGTTATCACAAAATAGTAGGTACCCGTTGGCAGCTCCCTGCCGTTTATTGTTCCGTCCCACCGTTTATCATCTGAGTAGCCCGCAGAGTGGAATACCCTCTGTCCGGAGCGGTTGAACACTTCAACTACAATATCCGGATAATCGGCGGCATGAACAACATCAAAATAGTCATTAACCCCGTCACCGTTGGGTGTGAATCCGGAAACCGGTTCAACAGGCATTGCAATATCAATAAAAATTGAATCCGACTCGATACACCCCTGGGCCGTTTCGGCAAAAACCACATAAGTTATAGGATTTGTGACCGTTGCCGTTGTCTCCGGTCCGCTCAGATCAGATAACCCTGTACCGGGCGCCCATTCATAGCTCACAAATTCACCACCCCTTGCTACAAGGTCGATACTGCTGCCCTGGTATATCACCGTATCATTACCTATAAATATTCCCTCCACCGGATGCATGTCAACAAGTACCTCCGCCATATTATAGCAGCTGTTCTCATCTGTCACCGTCAGGGTATAGGTTGTCGGCACCGAAGGTGAAACTTCCGGAGCAGCAACCGGATTGGGATCAGCTCCGGCAGAAGCTTCCCATTTATATATCGCCGTGCTGCCGTTCTGATTAACTGAGGGTACAAGCTCCACACTTTCGCCGTAACATATAGTGACCACATCAGGCAGAGAAACTTCCACCATATGCTCGTGGCGCACCTCGATGGTAAGTGAAGCCTCGCAGCTATTCTCATCCGATATAACCACCTGGTACTGTCCCGGTTCCAGTCCCCCGACATCCCTTGTTGTTGCACCGTTAGACCACAGATATGAATAATCGCCCGTTCCGCCTGTTACTTCAAGCCCGATGGCACCATCGTCACTGAAAACGTTGCACCATGCACGCGTTACGTCCACTGCCGCTGTAATAAATTCAGGATCAGCGAGTGTCACCGTTTCTGAAAATAAATACCCGCGGTTATCCCTGACCACCACCTCATAAACCCCGGCTGGCAGCCCTGTAAAATTACCGGCAGTCTGGAATTCTGTGCCGCCGTCGACAGAATACTCATAAGGCTCTTCGCCGAGGCCGGCAGTAATCGATATCACACCATTTTCATATCCGTTACATGCAGGATCGAAGGTCATTATATCAGCCGTAATGCCGGTTACCTCCCGAATGCGCGCCGTAGTGACCGCCAGGCAGCCATTATCATCCTTTACCGTGATCTTGTAATCATCCTCCGGCAGGTTTCCGAAGTAATTCTCATCCTGCCATGTATTACCATCATCTATGCTGTATGAGTAAGGCTCAACACCACCGTTCATTACAATTGTTATACTGCCATATTCAATTCCCGAGCCTGTTATTATATCCTCTTCAGTTACAGAATCAAACTCAAGCAGCGGAGGCTGTATGATCTCAATTGTATCAACAGTTACCACACATCCCGCCTCATCCTTCACTATCACTATATAATCGCCGGCAGCAAGACCCGTAAAGTTACCGTTTTCAGAAAAGCTTACTCCCTCGTCAACAGAATACTCAATAGTTCCGGAACCTCCGGTGGCACTTATGCTTATTGCACCGTTCTCTGTCCCAAAGCAGTGAATATCATCCTTTATCAAATACTCAATATCGATAGGATCATTACCCCCAATCTCAACCTGATCACCAACCGCTAAACAATCATTCACATCCCTCACCACGATATCATAATCTCCCCGGCCGAGATTTTCAAAGATGCCGTCGTTATCATCGAATGTGGCACCCCCGTCAATTGAATACTCAAGCGTTCCCGTTCCCCCGGCAGCCGATATAATAATATAACCTGTATGAGGCTCATCTGTGGTACACCTCTCATCGTCGCCCCGGGTTATGGAGACTATCTCAACCGGATCGGGATCAATAATGGTTACTATACCCGGGTTCTGCACACAGCCATTGGCATCAGCAACTACAATATCATAATCCCCTGCACCAAGACCTTCAAATATTCCACTTTCGCTGAAAGTAACGCCACTGTCAATAGAATAATCAAAAGGCCCCGTACCACCATCGGCCGTAATGGTAATCGACCCGTCCTCCAGTCCGTGACACGTTACATGAGTCCTGGTTACCTGTACCTCCGCACCTTCCGGTTCGGTAATGACCTGTTTATCCGATATCACGGCACCGCAGCCACTCTCATCGGTAACACTTATATAGTATAAAGCAGCAGGAAGTCCGGCAAAAACAACTTCGCCGGCCGGAGTTACCGGATCGTATCCGGCAACCGGGTCCATCAGGCTGTCCAGAAGAGTGTATGTATAGACGCCGGTCCCGCCAAAAGCCTCAACCTCAATAATACCCTCCTCATAGCCGAAACATGACACGTGAGTCAGGGTAAACAGGCCAAACTGGGGCTCCGGGAACCTGTCAATCACAATCTCGCCGGTTGTGTCACTGCATCCGTTCTCATCAGTAACCTCCACAATGTATGAACCTGCAGCAAGATCAGTGAACACTGCCCCAGCATCCGATACGACCTGATCAACACCACCAACCGGCACACCGCCACCATCCAGCAGGGTATATGTGTATACACCCGTGCCTCCGGTTGCATCAACCTCAATGATTCCCTCACCGGCACCATAGCAGATCAAACCGGTATAAGACAAAAGATTTATCTCAATTTCGTCAGGGTTAAGTACAACCATGGGATCCGATGCACTGGTAACGCATCCGTTGCCATCAACAACCATCACATAATAGTTGCCGGCATCAAGTCCTGTAAATTCAAAAGACCGCATTGCAACAGGGCCGGAATCAGATAATTCAATATCAGTATCAGCATCAAACAAGCTGAAAGTAAAATCCGCAACACCACCCTCAACCGAGGCATAAACAACACCATCACCAGCGTTATGGCAGCTTATATCCTCATGCCATGCAGCCAGCACCACCGATGCGGGTTCAATAATCTCAAAATAATGACTTATGATACAATATTTTGAATCTCTTATCTCCAGAATATAATCGCCGGCATCAAGCCCGGTAAAGTCGCCGCTCGCACCCCATGAAGGTGTATCCAGATCAGTTGTTGTACCAGCTTTAAATAACCTGTAACGTATTCCGCCATCACCCCCCGATGCAGATACTGAAATCTCACCATCGGCAGCGCCAAAACAGGATATGCCGGTAACGGCTGAGTTGTTGATAACAATCTCATCAGCAGGCTCAATATATGCATCACCACCATACTGATCAAAGAAAGTCCATGAACATCCTGAAGCATCTTCAACTAAAACTAAATAGTCGCCCGGTTCCAGGTTATCAAAATAATGGCTGTCAGAGAACGTTGCCCCCCCGTCGACCGAATACCGGTAAGGCGTGGTACCTCCATCGGCAAATATCTCTATCACTCCGTCACTGGCGCCGAAACAAGTTTCATCCAGCGAATTGACTTCTATAAAGATCAGAGGATCAGGCTCTGTAACTGTAACAACTTCATCAACAAAGCAATTATGCATATCCCTCACCTCGGCAAGGTAGTTGCCGGCAGCAAGACCTGTGAAAATGTTGCTGTCCTGCCAGGGACCGCCGTCAAGACGGTACTCATAACCTCCATTGCCACCCGTGGCCGTAATTTCTACCGAGCCGGTCAGGCTCCCGTGGCAGTCCGCATCGTCAACATCAGTTGCAATCTCCAGCACCACAGGTTCGGAGATTGTCAGGGGACTGCCGTAAACCTCAACAAAACAACCTGTAACATTTAAATCACGCATCCACACCTGGTAGGTCGCGGGTGCCAGGCCGTAAAAATCACCCGTGCCGGTCCACGCCCCATCATCAAGACGGTACTCATAATCTCCCGTGCCGCCCGAAACATTTATAACAGATATCTCACCGTTATTCGCACCGTTGCATAATACATCACTGTAAGAAACCTCTCCGAAAAGAGCATCGGGCTGGTTTATTTCAACAGCGCCCCAAACAGTTACACAACTATTATCATCGCTTACAGATA
>SKND01000039.1 GCA_007120695.1 Bacteroidales bacterium
GTTATAATACCTGCTACGGAGCTGTTTCTTAAGATAATGAAATGGACCAGGGCAAAAAAAATAATTGTACCCAAGATAGGGGTTTCGGATGGTATAGTTCATCAATTATATAATTTATACCGCGAGGGGTCTTTGGTTGATTCTTTATCATAATAATGCAATGAATGAAACGCAGGGGAGGGTTTCCTTTTACACACTTGGATGCAAGCTTAACTTCGCCGAAACTTCTACCATCGAGCGGCTGTTTACTCAGAAAGGGTATCAGAAAGTTGACTTTGGAAGCACTGCTGATGTTGTAGTGATTAATACATGTACCGTAACCGCCA
Organism: Bacteroidales bacterium; assembly: GCA_007120695.1. GTDB lineage: Bacteria > Bacteroidota > Bacteroidia > Bacteroidales > PUMT01 > PXAP01. The sequence continues at coordinate 327 of SKND01000039.1, forward strand.
GCGCTGATAAGAAGTGCAGAAATATTATCAGCAAGGCAGCCAGATCATCGCCCGGCGCATTTATAACGGTTGTCGGTTGTTATTCACAGCTCAAGGCCGATGAAATAGCTAAGATGCCGGGAGTTGACCTTGTTCTTGGCTCTAACGAGAAATTCAGGATATTCGATTATGCCGGTGATTTTGTAAAAAGCGGCCAACCTTCCGTCTACTCTTGTGAGATCAGGGAGGAGAAGGGGTTTGCCTCTTCCTGGTCCGTGTCGGGAAGAACCCGGTCATTCCTGAAGATCCAGGATGGTTGTGATTATTTCTGTTCATACTGCACCATACCGCTGGCAAGGGGAAAAAGCAGGAGCGCCACAATTGATGAAATATTGAAACAGGCAAAGGATATTGCCGCCACCGGGGTTAAGGAGGTTGTTCTTACAGGGGTAAATATTGGTGACTTCGGAAAGAAGGGGGACGGCGACCTTTTGACTTTACTCTGTAAGCTGGAAAATCATAAGGCCATGGAAAGATACAGAATTTCGTCTGTTGAACCGGATCTTTTAAGTGATGAGATAATTGACTTTGTAGCGGTAAGCGACAGATTTGCACCTCATTTTCATCTCCCCCTGCAATCCGGATGCGACCGGATACTGGAAAAGATGAACAGGAAGTATGACAGGGCACTTTTTGCTGACAGGGTAAGGAGAATAAATGAAAAGATACCCGGAGCAGGAATAGGAGCAGATGTTATTACCGGATTCCCGGGAGAGAATGAATCAGATTTCACTGAAACATATGAGTTTATAGAAAATATGCCGGTCTCTTTTTTGCATGTTTTTTCCTACTCTGACAGGGCAAATACAAGGGCATCGGCAATGCCGGATAAGGTTTCTCCAGACGTAAAAGAACGAAGGAGTAAGATGCTTCATCAGCTTGCTGAGACAAAGCTTCGGGATTTTCATGATAAATCAACAGGACAGAAGCACAGGGTGTTGTTCGAGGCGATAAGTAAAAAGGGCCGGATGCACGGGTTTACCGGTAATTATATCAGGGTTGAAGTACCGGCTGACCAGGACCTGATTAATCAACTGGTGACTGTTGAGCTGATTGGACCGGGAGAAGATAGTGTGATGAAAGGAGTGATAACCGGAAAATAAATTGTAATTTTAAAGTTATGGACATTCAGGAATTATGCAATAATGTTACCGGTATCGCTAAAGAGACCGGAAATTATATCCGGAAAGAGAGTCAATCCTTTTCTTCCGGAATGGTCGAATCAAAAGGTTTGCATGACTACGTCTCATATGTGGACAAGCAGGCTGAGGAAAAAATTGTAAAGGCGCTGGAAAGTTTATTGCCGGATGCAGGTTTTATTGCAGAAGAAGGTACGGGGCTTAGAAACAATGAGGGTATGAACTGGATAATTGACCCTCTTGACGGAACAACAAACTTCATTCACGGGTTGCCTCCGTTCTCAATAAGTATTGCACTGGCTGAAGGAAACAGGTTAATTCTAGGTGTAGTTTACGAGATAAATCTTGATGAGTGTTTTTATGCATGGCAGGAGTCCCCGGCATATCTGAACGGGAAGGAGATAAGGGTTAGTGGAAAAGCCCATGTCAAAGATTCACTGATAGCAACAGGTTTTCCCTATACCGATTTCAGCCAGATGAGCCCCTTCCTTGATTCTTTCAGGTTTTTTATGGAGAATTCACATGGACTGCGGCGGCTGGGATCAGCCGCGGTTGATCTGGCTTATGTAGCCTGCGGAAGGTTTGATGCATTTTATGAATACGGTCTGCATCCGTGGGATGTGGCTGCCGGAGCAATAATAGTAAAACAGGCCGGAGGAAAGTTGGGTGATTTCAGCGGAAAAGACCGGTTTCTGTTTGGTGGTGAGCTGGTTGCTGCAAATGCATTAATATATGAGGAGTTTCTGGCACGTGTGAAACAATTTATGAAGTGAAAACAGGTCAATTCCTCTATCAGAATTAATGAAGGACTTTTTTTACCGGATAGCTTATTCGATAATAAGAATAATCGGTATACTGCCACTGAGGTTGCTGTATATTATATCAGATCTGATGTATGTTCTGGTATTCTATATTATCCGTTACAGAAGAGATGTGGTTTTTATAAATATCAGAAACTCGTTCCCGGAAAAGAGTACACGTGAAGTAAGAAATACAGCAAAGAAGTTTTACCGCAATCTCTGCGATCTGGTTATAGAAACTGTTCACCAGACAGGTATGGATGAACAGGAGATAAAAAAGAGGGTTAAATATAACAATCCTGAGCTGATTCAGGAGTATTATGATCGCGGTAAGGATGTGGCCGCCGTTTTGGGACATTACTGCAACTGGGAATGGATGTGCGGGTTTCCGCTTATAACTCCCTATAAATGTATTACTATATACAAGCCCTTAACTAATAAAGTTTTCGATAATTTCATGCTGGAAATGCGCTCACGGTTTGGCGCCGATCTTGTACCGATGCAGGCTGCTATAAGAAAGATATATGAGTATAAAAAGCAGGGCATTCCTTCGATAACTGCTTTTATATCCGACCAGGCACCGGCACAGGGGAATTCAATGCTCTGGGTGGAATTTCTTAACCAGGATACAGCCGTATACCCCGGTGTTGAACGCATTGCAAAGAAGATGGATATGGCCGTGGTATTTTTTAAAATGAAGAAAGTTAAACGAGGCTATTACGAGTTTGATTTTATCCCGCTGTTTGACAGCACTTCAGATGTTAATGATCAGGAGATTACAAAAGCACATGTTTCAATGCTTGAATACCAGATCAGGGAACAGCCCGAACACTGGCTCTGGTCGCACCGGCGCTGGAAACTAAAGCGGTCCTGAATATTCAGACATCAAACAATGTTGGCTGGTTGGTGTTTAGGAGGTCTGTCTGTGGTTAAGGTTGTCCTGATGAAGCAATACCGGTTGATACTTATGATTTTTGAGAGTTAAAATATTATTTTTGCCCTCTTATGGATAGATTCAGGTCATTTTTAAGGTTTTCGGGTTTTCAAGCCTTCTATTTGTTATCATGGCCATTCCTAAGGTTACCCTTACCGGTATTATATGTGCTATCTGACCTGTTCTTTTTTCTCCTTTTTTACTTCCCCGGCTACAGAAAAGCGGTGGTTCTGAAAAACCTCCGGAACTCTTTTCCTGATAAGTCCGATAGAGAGATTCGCTCAATAGCCAGAGCCTTTTACCGGCATTTATCTGATTCATTCATAGAGTCGTTTGCGATAGCCAATATGAGTAAGGAGGAATTTGGCAGGAGATGTATATGGAAAAATCCCGAAGTGCTTGATAAGTATTACAAAACCAGGAAAGGTGTAATTTCCATATTTGGGCATTACGGCAATTGGGAGTGGTTGTCAGGGCTCCCTTTGTATACGGAAATGAAGGTTCTGGCCGTTTACAAACCTTTAAAAAATATCTGGTTCGACCGTTATATCAAGAATCTGAGGGAGAAATTTGGCATAACGGCAATAGCTGCAAATCGTTGCCTGCCTGCCATGATTGATTATTGCAACAAAGACATTCCAACCATTACATATTTTCTTGGCGATCAGAGACCACTCAGGGAGCACATCAGGTACTGGACAAAATTCCTGAACCAGGACACACCCGTACTTTTGGGTGCAGAGAAGATTGCCAGGCGCCTGGATCAGGCGGTTGTATTTTTCTCGATGAATAAAATTAAGAGAGGATTTTACGAGGTTGAGATTATTCCTGTAACTGAGAATCCGAGATCAACCTCCGATTACGAAATAACCGAGTCGCACACAAGACTTCTTGAACAGCAGATAAGGAACCATCCCGCATACTGGCTGTGGTCTCATAAGAGATGGAAGCATAAATCTGACATGCATCGATGATCAGACTGGCTGTTGTCATATTGAACTGGAACGGGATAGATTTCCTGAGGAGGTTTCTGCCATCGGTAATTAATTATACTCCGGCTGATGATACAGAGATATGGGTAGCCGATAACGGATCAACTGACGGATCTGCAGAATTTCTAAGAGAGCAGTTTTCTTCTGTCAGGCTATTGGAGCTGGATCGCAACTATGGATTTGCTGGCGGATATAATATTGCTTTAGATGAAATAAATGCCAAATTCTATATTCTTCTGAACTCAGATATGGAAGTTACACCGGGATGGACTCAGCCATTGCTCAGAACAATGGAGAGTGACACGTCAATTGCGGCCTGCATGCCCAAAATAAGGGATGTGAACCGCAGAGAATATTTTGAACACGCCGGTGCTTCCGGAGGTTTTATTGATTTTCTGGGGTATCCTTTTTGCAGGGGAAGAGTGTTTGATGCGATTGAAAAGGATGAAAACCAGTATAACGACGAGAGGGAGGTTTTCTGGGCAACGGGAGCATGTATGATGGTGAGGGGCGGCGACTGGCACGCGGAGGGGGGATTTGATGAGACATTTTTTGCACATATGGAGGAGATAGATCTTTGCTGGCGATGGAAGAACAGAGGTAAAAAGATCATGGTCTCACCCTTGTCAGTAGTTTATCATATTGGTGGCGGGACACTACCTAAGGAGAACCCGAAAAAGACTTTCCTGAATTTCCGCAACAGCCTTCTGATGCTTCTGAAAAATCTTCCTTCCGGTAAGTTGTTTTTGCTTTTGGTTCGCCTGTTTTTTGACTGGCTTTCAATATTGAAGTTCCTTTCATCATTCTCATTAAGCAATGCCCAGGCTGTCTTAAGGGCACATTGGTCGTTTTTCGGACTTATCCCGGCATATATCAAGAAAAGGAGAGCTATCCGCAATAGCCCGGGAACACCCGGCATCCGTGGTCCTGTCAAAGCTCTGGCATCATTGGAACACAGAGAGATTTATAAGGGAAGCGTAGTTCTAAGTTTTTTTGTACTTAAGAAAAGATATTTCTCCCGGATATATTAAGCAATCCATTTTGCTGCATATCTATCATTTTTTTTCAAAATATTTTCAAGGATGATTCATCCTGAATATTTTTTATTATATATTGTTGCTTCAATTATTTACTTGCTCATGTATCGCAATTTTTCTTACTTAATAGTATTTTAGTCCCGATGTATTGCCAATAATAAATTAATTTGGGCTTTTGCACCTGAAATTTGAGACAACTAATAATGTTGGTTCATATAAGACTATCTCCGGATTTTATAATCCGTTTCAACGGAATAGTAATAATCTAAACTTTAAGTTATGAGCATATATTATGATCGCCGTGAGTTCGTTAAAAAGGCTGCTTTATCGGCTGCAGGAATTGGCCTGATGGGCAGTTACGGTTTTTCAGCCTCAAAAAGGGTTGCTGCAAATGATACTATACGGGTTGCCGTAATAGGAACAAATTCCAGGGGAGCTGCACTTGCAGGAGGATTTGCCCGCACTCCCGGAGTTGAGGTATTGTTTATCTGCGATGTTGATGACAGTGCAGCTTTGAAAGGATATAATGCTGTCATGGAAGCCGGTCAGTCGTCAGAGCCAAAGATTATCAGGGATTTCAGGACGATCCTGGATGAGCCGTTTGTTGATGCCGTTGTGATAGCAATGCCCGACCACTGGCATGCTCCCGCTGCGATAATGGCGCTGCAGGCAGGAAAGCATGTCTATATTGAAAAGCCGGGCAGCCATAATCCCCGTGAAGGAGAGCTTGTGGCTGAAGCTGCACGGAAATACGGAAAAGTTGTCCAGATGGGTAACCAGAGAAGATCCTGGCCAAATGTGATTGAAGCACTGAATGAAATCAGGTCGGGAATTATAGGTGAACCTCATTATGCAAGGACCTGGTATGGTGCAAACAGACCGCCAATAGGGATTGGCAATGAGGCCCCCGTACCACGCGGATTCTCCTTTGACCTCTGGCAGGGACCTGCGCCAAGGCGCGCCTTCAAAGACAACCTGGTACACTACAACTGGCATTGGTTCTGGCACTGGGGTACCGGAGAACTACTCAACAACGGTACTCACTTTATTGACCTGGCCCGGCTTGGCCTAGGTGTGGACTACCCGGTAAAGGTAAGTTCGCATGGGGGACGATATGCTTATAACGATGACTGGGAGACACCCGATACACAGGTTGTGGCATATGACTTTGCTGAAAACAAAACCATAATGTGGGAAGGCAGGAGCTGCAACAGAAGGCCTGTTGAGGGCCTTGGTGCGGCGGTTTCTTTCCACAGTGAAAAAGGGACTATGGTTGTTAGCAACAATGAATATATAGTGTATGACAACGATAACAATGAGATTAAGAGGTATTCAACCGGACGGGAGGGTAAGGTAGATCTTACAGGACCGGGTTTCGATATGGATGCAGACCATATTCTTGACTTTGCAGATGCAGTAAGAACAGGTAAAAAGCCTGTGTCTGATTTCAGCGACTCGAATAAAAGTGTATTGCTTTGCCATTTGGGAAATATTGCCCACAGGGTGGGCCGGTCAATAATCTGCAATCCTCTTGATGGCAGTATTATAAATGATACTGAGGCAATGAAATACTGGTCAAGGGAATATGAACCCGGATGGGAACCTGTCGTTTGATTAAACGGTTCAATCTTCAAAACAGTTGCCGGTTCAAGTAGGTACGGCGTTAATGCGGGTGTTGTAAAGTCATTAAATATCAATACTTAACAGGGTTTAAACCTTAATTTAATTGTGATGGGAAATAAATCAAACCGTCGAAGCTTTATTAAAAGATCTGTTGCTGCAGGTCTGGGACTGGGTTTTGCCCCGGAGATACTTTCCAGGGCAGATACAGGTGAAAATCAGGATGTGAAAATTGGCATTATTGGTCTTGATACCTCCCACAGTATTGCATTTACCAGGATCATCAATAATCCTGAAGATATTGCCATGAAAGGATTCAGGGTAACGGCAGCTTTCCCTTATGGAAGCAGAACCATAGAGTCCAGTTACAGCAGGATACCCGGGTACACAGAAGAGATAAAGGCTATGGGTGTGGTTATCACCGACTCGATACAAAGCCTGCTTGATATGGTAGACGTGATTCTTCTTGAGACTAATGACGGCAATCTCCATCTTGAACAGGCCCTTGAGGTTTTCAGTACCGGTAAGAGAACATTTATTGATAAACCTGTGGCTGGCTCTCTCAAAGATGCCATTGCCATTTATCAAGCTGCAGAGCGCTATAAGGTTCCTGTATTTTCTTCATCATCACTCAGGTGGTCAAAAAATGCATATTCCTTAAGAAACGGCGAACTTGTCGGCAGGATAGTTGGAGCCCACACATTCAGCCCTGCCCATATTGAACCATCTCACCCTGATCTTTTCTGGTACGGGGTTCATGGGGTTGAAACACTTTTTACGGTAATGGGAACCGGCTGCAGGGAGGTTGTCAGGGTGCATCAGGCTGATACAGACGTTGTTGTGGGAACATGGAGTGACGGACGCCTGGGAACATTCAGGGGCGGAAGAACGGGTAGAATTGGTTTTGGAGGTACTGCATTCGGAGAAACCGGAGTTCATGAGATTGGTCCGTATGAAGGGTACGGACCGATAATGAATGAAGTGATTAAATTCTTCAAAACCGGCATTCCTCCGGTAAGTGCTGATGAAACCATAGAGATATTTGCCTTTATGGAGGCTGCAGATGAAAGTAAAAGAAGAGGCGGAGAGGCCGTAAGCATTGTTGAGGTAATGGATCAGGCAAAAGCTGGGTGAATACCAGCGACCGGAGACCTCAGTTTTTTTCAGTATGATTATTTTTTTGTAATAAAACTAAGTTTATGCATTTAAGTAGTCCCGATTTTATTGTTATCTTCTTGTTTTTTCTTACAATGATAGTCATCGGCCTCTGGTCATGGGTTAAGAACAAGACTCTGGAAGATTATTTTGTTGCCGGGGGCAACCTGCCCTGGTGGTTATCAGGGATATCGCACCATGTTTCAGGCTATAGTGGTGCCGTATTTGTGGCTTATGCAGGTTTGGCTTATACTCACGGATTTTCATTGTATGTATGGTGGGCATTTACCATAGGTATTACAGTAATTGCATCTTCCAGGGTGTTTCCTGTATTATGGGTGCGCCTGAGACAACGATACCGGATCCAGTCCCCGCTCGAATACCTGGTAAACCGCTACAACCTTCTTACACAGCAGATAATGGCCTGGAGTGGTGTCATCCTGAAACTTTTTGATGTAGCTGCCAAGTGGGCTGCAATAGCTATCTTGCTTAATATCTTTACAGGGGTACCGCTAATATACGGCATACTTATTTCCGGGGGAGTTTCGCTGATCTATGTAACATTCGGCGGACTCTGGGCTGTAATACTTACTGATTTCGCTCAGTTTATTGTGCAGCTCATTGCAGGAATCATTATGTTTGTTACCGTGGTAATAAAACTTGGCGGTGCCGGTTCTATATTCACATTCTGGAGCATGCTTCCGGAGGAACACTCACGGGCCTTTAACGATCCTTATACAGCCGGTTTTGCCCTTGCTTTCCTGTTTATTAATTTTCTGAGTTATAACGGAGGAACCTGGAACCTGGCA
>SKND01000170.1 GCA_007120695.1 Bacteroidales bacterium
ACACAGGCAACTGACAGGGCTTACCGAATTGGTCAGCATAAAAACGTGATGGTATACCGTCTTATCACAAGGGGTACCTTTGAAGAGAAGATCAATGCAATGCTGGCTGATAAAAAGGATTTGGCAAACCTTACAGTGACTGCCGGCGAGAAATGGATTGGAGAACTGTCAAACAGTGAGCTGAAAAAATTGTTTACAATTTGACAAATATGGCCAGTATAAAAAGTATCGGATTTTCGTTATTTTTACAAATGATAGTCAATACCTACTAATTACCTTCAGTCATAAAGTTGCAAATATTAACGCATGAGCCGAGAGGAAATCATTAAATTCTGGGTAAACTAATCACAACTGGATTGGGATGCTGTATTATTTCTCTTTAAGGCAGGCAATTATATGCATGCGCTGTTCTTTCGATTGAAAATAACCCATTTATAAAAGTAATTGAAAGAATATGCATTAAACTGGCTTAAAAATCTTCATAACCTTCGACGGCCACACTACATAAAACTAGAACACCAATACATATTACCGCTCAGGTATAAATTCCAACCGTTCATGCACAAATTCAAACCAAATGACAAGATATAAAGCTTTATATTTTCAATGCTGGAAGAAAAAACAGAGCTTTGATCAGGAAGTTCTTTCATCTGAATATTAATGCACCGATAATTAGTAAAACGGAGCAACAATTAGAATAACAAATTTTGTATCTTACTCGTGATTTAGCAGAAGAAATTATATATTTAAAATAATAACAATCATTATCATATTATTCTGCCGGAATAAAAAGTGAGACTTCTGACTGAAAAGAAAATATAAGTAGTAAAGTCGAATTTAGTTAATAATTTTTTTATGAAGCGAAGCGAAATAAATCTGATTCTGGAAAATGCTAAAGCATTTATAGCAGAGAGACAATTTAGCCTGCCCCCCTGGGCATACTGGAACCTGACCAATTGGAGAAAAAACAAAGATGATGCTGAGGAGATCATAGAAAATATGCTGGGTTGGGATATCACTGATTTCGGTTCGGGTGCTTTCTATAAGAGGGGGTTATTATTATTTACAATACGCAACGGCAATTTTAATGTGGATAAAAAGCCTTATGCTGAAAAGATCATGATTGTAGAAGAAAATCAGGAAACTCCCATCCATTTTCATTGGGCGAAGATGGAAGACATTATTAACCGGGGAGGAGGCAACCTTGTTATTGAATTATATAATTCTTCATCTGAAAACAAGCTGGATACTATCACACCGGTAAATTTTAAAACAGATGGGATAAAGCGCACTGTAAATGCAGGTGGCAAGGTTGTGCTTACTCCCGGAGAAAGTATTTGTCTCGAACAGGGTCTTTATCACAGGTTTTACGGTGAACCCGGGAAGGGGAAGGTTCTCGTGGGAGAGGTAAGTATGGTAAATGATGATACATCTGATAATTGCTTTTATGATTCGATTGGCAGATTTCCGGTTATTGAAGAAGATGAGGAACCTCTTCATTTACTTGTATCTGATTATAAAAAATTTATTTAAAGGATGGCGAATGAACTCCATAAAATCCGGTTTTATCCTTTGATCAGTTAAAAATCTGGAACCTCAAGATAAGGATTGGCAAATTCTTTGGATATTATCCCTTAAATTGAAGTTTATGAATTATTCAGGCTAAACCACACATATGATAAAATCCATATCTTCAATCTTTCTGGCTGCCGGCTTGCTGTTAATGCTTCTGCCCGGCTCAAACCTGCAAACCATAGCCGCACCGCCAACAGGACCGGGCATCGAAACCCCTCAGCCAAACCCGGTTACTGCACCTGCTGCTTCAGACCTGCCGGGTGCGGGCTCAACACCAACGCCCCCGCTTACCTCAACTGCGCCTGTCACAGGACCGGGCATCGAAACCCCGCAGCCAAACCCCCGCCTGCTTGAAAACTTCTGGTCCGCCTACTGGATCACCCACCCAACCGCCAGCACGGTAGAGTTTGGTGTCTTTCACTTCAGAAGGGATTTCGAGCTGGATGAGGCGCCGGAAAGTTTCGTGGTCAACGTATCGGCCGACAACCGCTACAAGCTGTACGTCAATGGCAGCGAGGTTGCTTTCGGACCCGCCCGCGGTGACCTTTCCCACTGGCACTACGAAACGGTCGACATTGCCCCGTACCTGCAGTCCGGCCCCAACGTGATCGCCGCCGTAGTCTGGAACTACAGCATCTACAGGCCCTGGGCACAGTTCAGCATAAAAACCGGCTTCCTCCTCCAGGGTAACAGTCCCCGCGAAGAGATCGTCAACACCAACAACACCTGGAAGGTGACCCAAAACCCGGCCTTCAGTCCCATCACCGATTTCTCGCACCTGCAGACCTTCATTGTCGTGGGGCCCGGCGAGAAGGTTGACGCAACACTCTACCCGTGGGGCTGGGAGCAACCCGGATACGACGCATCCGGCTGGGACAACGCCCGCGTGCTGATGAGCGCCAGGCCAAGGGGTATCGGGACCGATATCGACTGGGTGATGACACCCAGGATGATCCCGATGATGGAGAACAAAATGGAGCGGCTTTCGGAGGTGCGGCGCACTGAGGGTGCCAGAATTGATGCTTCGGGCATTATCAGCGGTGAGCCCGTCACCATCCCCGCCAACAGCCGCGTGAGCCTGCTGCTGGACAACGGCCACCTGACCAAGGGTTACCCGGTGCTGTCGGTCACCGGCGGAGACCAGAGCAACATACGCATTACATATTCGGAGGCGCTGTTCGCCAAAGATGATGAGGGGGGGCTGACCTCACGCAAGAGGCACAGGGACAGGGTAGACGGTATGGAGATACAGGGTGTGTACGACATATTCATAGCCGACGGAGGCGATGAGAGGATCTTCTCCCCCCTCTGGTACCGCACCTGGAGGTACATGCAACTGGATATAGAAACATCGGGTGAGCCCCTGGTGATCAATGATATCTACGGGATTTATTCGGCCTACCCGTTCAAAGAGAACGCCTTCTTCAATACCGCAAACCCGCTTTTCGACGACATATGGGAGGTGGGATGGCGAACCGCGCGGCTCTGCGCCCAGGAGACCTATTACGACTGCCCCTACTATGAGCAGCTCAATTACGCCGGCGACACCCGCATACAGGCGCTGGTATCGCTCTATATATCAGGCGATGACCGGCTTATGCGCAAGGCGCTGCATTTGTTCGACATATCCCGCATCCACGAGGGCATAACCTACAGCCGCTACCCCTCCTACAGTCCCCAGTTCATCCCGCCATATTCGCTGGTCTGGATCACCATGGTACACGACTATTATATGCACCGTGAAGATGACCAGTTCATCAGGAGTTTTAAAACGGGCATCAGGAACGTAATCGATTGGTATCTGCAATATATCGACAGTGAAACAGGCATGCTCGGCCCCAATCCATTCTGGAATTTTGTGGACTGGGCCGAACCGTGGCGATGGGACAATGAGCTCCGGATAGGAGGAGTGCCTTCCGGCGGAATGACCGGCCACTCATCCATCCTTACCCTTCAGCTTGCATACACCCTGAACAAGGCTGCCGGACTGATGGAGTTTTATGGCGACAGGGGACTGAGCATCAGGTACAGGGAGGTTGCAGCCTCACTGAACCTTGCAGTTTTAAGTAATGCCTGGTGCGACGAAAGGCAGCTCATTGCAGATACACCCTACAAGGATATCTTCAGCCAGCACGCAAATATCTTCGGCATCCTGTCCGGGGCCCTTGATGGCGGCAGGGCGCCGGGCGTGATGGAAAAGATTTTGACAGACCGGGACCTGATTCAGGCCACCATGTATTTCAGGTTCTACCTTTTCAGGGCCATGCTGCAGACCGGCTATGGCAACCTGTTTGCAGAACAGCTCGGGCAGTGGGAAGATATGCTTGACATAGGGCTTACCACCTTTGCCGAACAGCCCGAGCCCACCCGCAGCGACTGCCATGCCTGGAGCGCTTCTCCCCTTTATTTTTTCCTTTCGGGGAAGGCAGGGATAACGCCCGCCGAACCTTCATTCAAAAGCGTGAGGGTTGAGCCGCATCCCGGGGAGCTTAACGAAATAGATGCAGGGATACCGCACCCAAATGGGGAAATAAAGGTCCGGGGTCGGGGATTGCAAGGCAGCAGTCCGGTCTTCAGCATCACCCTTCCCGAAGGGATACCCGGCAGGCTTATATGGGGCCAACAGGAATACACACTCAATCCCGGTCCAAACGAGATCAGGCCTGTTCCGGTAATGGGCCTGGCCGCTGAGCTACTTGAATGTACCTCGCCCATACACCCTCGTGTTGGTTCTCATGTTTTCCTACTTTCTTTGTTTTTAGGCCACCTCGATAAGCCTGTCAAGCTCTTCCCAGTCGGCTTTATACAAGCGATTTACCAATCCGTCTCCGCTAAAGGCAGCGATCCTGCAAATCCGGCTTATCCCACTTATCGAGCCCAGTGTGATGGCCATCAGAATCTGGTTTACCCTGTTAAATAATTTATTCCGCAACGCGGATTTAACAGGGTTGACACCAAACTTTGTAGCATTGTGCCACACGGTGAGGAAAGATAAGCTGACGGATTTTATGATGTTTTGGCGGTTCATATATTTAGCTACTGTATTCAAACCTGCATATTTGGTAATGTTATTGCCTGAATATTGCGATGAACGAATACAAAACCAAGCTTGCTCGAGTATTGCTGAGAGAAGACGCAATATCAACTCATTGAAATGAGGCTTCAACAACTTTTGATTGGCCGTTTAATTTTTTCTTTGTATTTTTCATCTGAAAAGTGATGTTTTTTTTGTTTGTTTTATTTGTTAACGACTTAAATATAAACAAAATACATCACTTTTACTTGTTTTTATTTTACATTTTTAAGTAATATGCTGTTTAAAATATCAGGAACCGGTTGTGCACTAGTTGACCATCTCTATAATCCGGTATATTTTAATGATACTAAGTTCAACCAGTTTCTTTCAAGAAAACCTGGTGATGGAGGACTGAGCCCCGGCAAACTTGTTTTCAAAGAAGAATTTGAGAAGTTTTGCAAAAAGGATTATCTGCAGGTTCGTAACAAAATAACAAATGGAAAACAGCCTGTGGCAATGAATGTTGGCGGGCCTTCAATTGTATCGCTAATCCATGCTGCACAAATGCTGCATGGATCAGAAGCAGAAGTGAATTTTTACGGATGCAGGGGATCCGATGATGCTGGCAATTTTATTGAAAACAAACTTGCTAACACTCCTTTGCGTATAGGAAAATACATTACAAGAGATCAGGATACACCTTATACTGATGTGTTGTGTGATCCGGAGTTTGACGAAGGTAGCGGCGAGAGAATTTTTATCAACAATATTGGTGCGGCCAGGAATTTTATGCCATCGGATATAGATGATTCATTCTTTGAAAGCGATATGGTTGTATTTGGTGGTACTGCACTGGTTCCTCACATCCATTCTGCACTGGATGGCTTACTTAAAAAGGCAAAAGAACATAAAGCAATAACTTTAGTAAATACAGTTTATGATTTTTTAAGCGAAAAGCAGAATCCTTTAAAGCCCTGGCCATTAGGAAGCTCTGATGAAACATACAATTTCATAGATCTTCTTATTACCGATATGGAAGAATCAATAAGACTAAGTGGCACCAATACTGTTGAGGCTGCGGTAAATTTCTTTAAATCTAAAGGTGTTGGAGCATTGATAATAACACATGGTTCAAGCTTGCTGCATTTTTTTGCTGACAATAGCTTATTTGGGAAGATATCACCTGCAACTCTGCCTGTCTCGGAAAAAGTAATATCAGAGATCCGGCAGGATCCTGATAAAACAGTTGATACAGTTGGATGCGGTGATAATTTTGCCGGAGGTGTTATTGCATCCATAGCAAACCAACTGATGGAAAATCCGGCGCATCATGTAAATTTAATAAAAGCAGTTGGGTATGGTGTCGTCTCAGGAGGCTTTACCTGCTTCTATAACGGAGGAACATATTATGAGGATTTCTCAGGGGAGAAAGCACAACTGGTTGGAAAATATTATAAGGAATATTTAACACAAATTGGTCTGGAAGAAGACATTATTACATAATGGTTGATAAAAAACTAGTCCTTTTTGGTGCAGGGAAAATAGGCCGGTCCTTTATTGGCCAGGTGTTCAGCAGATCAGGTTATGAAGTGATATTTGTGGATATTGATCACCAGTTGATCGCCAACCTCAACAAGCACAAGCAATATAGAGTAATCATCAAAAGTCCGGCCGGAGATGAAACTATTCTGGTTACCAATGTGAGGGGTGTTCATCTGAGTGAGACAGAAAAAGTAACTGCAGAATTAGCCAATGCTTCCATTGCTGCATTATCGGTCGGCAAAAAAGGGCTGCCTTCAACTCTTCCGGTTATTGCTGAATCATTAGTTATCCGACAAAAGAAATACGGGCAATGGCCACTTGATATTCTGATTGCAGAAAATATCCGGAATGCAGATCGGTATATCCTTAAAGTGATAAAAAGCTTATTACAGAAAGGGTATGACGCAGACTCCATGTTGGGCCTGGTAGAAACCAGTATTGGCAAAATGGTGCCTATCATGTCACAGAAGGAATTGAACAAGGATCCGTTATGGGTTTTTGCCGAATCATATAATTCCTTGATAGTGGACAAAAAGGGGTTTAAAAATCCCGTTCCTGAGGTAAGCTTTCTCTCTCCAAAGGAGAATATCAAGGCATGGGTAGACCGCAAACTTTTTATCCATAACCTTGGGCATGCCACGGCGGCATATCTGGGTTTTCAGAAAAATCCGGATATGGATTTCATTTATGAAGTACTCAGCGACGATGAAATTTACAAGAAAACCAGGCAAACCATGCTGCAGTCAGCTGACATTTTAATTTGCCTCTATCCGGGAGAATTTACCCGGTTACAAATTGAAAACCACATTGATGATCTACTGGAAAGATTTAAAAATAAAGCACTTGGCGATTCAGTTTATAGAGTTGGCTGTGATTTATTCAGGAAATTAAGCCCTGAAGACAGGTTGGTCATCCCAATTAATGCAGCAATAAAGCTTAATAAACCTTTTAACCTTATCTTTAAAGCCCTTGTTGCCGGAATTTCGTTCAGGGCAACTGATGAAAATGGAAAGTACTTCCCTGCTGATGAAAAATTTTTTAAAGAAGCTGAAAAAGGTGTTGAATATATACTGGAAAATATTTGCAGACTGCAGAGGAAACATATATCTGACGGTAATTATCGACATGTACGATCGTAAAGTAATATTATACACATAACCTGATTAAACCCGAAAAATATGAATGCCTATATCATAGGTTTTATTATCAAATTATTTGCTGCCGGATATATTGTTTATCTGGCAATAATTAACTGGAATTTATGGGAAACGTTTAAATTAGTATCCTTTCTGGCCATTACTCTTTTTCTAATTATTCTCGCTATCCGTGATTTGAGAAGGATAACCATGAAAAAGAAATAACGGAATAACCATGACCTTCCTGGATTCACATCGAGGGTATATGGGCTGGTAGTCCAGCCACCTCCCTCTTGGATTATAAGATTACGATAATATATTATTACAGCTCCCTGATCTTGATACTTCTGAACCATACCTCATCACCATGGTCCTGAACACCTATATAGCCGGGTACTAGCTTCCCGAAAATATCCAGCGGGAATTTGCTTTCGTCAACCATCTTGTTCCAGCTTGGAGTGCCGACCTGGGTTTGAACAGCCTGTTCGCCGTTCTGGCGGATTGTAAGCTGGCCTCTGTCGAGTATCACCTCTAAAGTGTTCCACTGACCGGCCGGTTTTGTGTTCTGTACTGAAGGGGCAATAAGATCGTAAAGAGCCGGTGCAAACTGATCGGGATTAACATTAGGATGCGCATCATTGTCCAATATCTGAATCTCCGGTGCCGTATGCCATATCGGCCTTCCTGGTATCTCCTGCGCAAGTATAAATACACCACTGTTACCACCCTCGGAAATTTTCCAGTCGATCATCAGGTGAAAATAGAGGAATTTCTGATCAAATATAATATCTCCTCCGCTGCCAGGGCAGTAGAGAGCACGATCATCGATTTGCCATTCTTCAGGAAAACCTGCACTATTGTAGCCTCTCCATCCATCAGCTGATTCTCCGTCAAACATCAGAATCCATCCTTGTTCCTGTTCGGAGCTGGTAAGAGAATTGTGTCTGCCGCAACTTGTCATACTGACCATTAATACAATTGCGAAAAACCCGGTTAATACGTTTAAAGTTCTTTTTGACATAGTTATCTGATTTAGATTAGTAATGTATTGCTGTAATATGAAAATATATTCATCTGTAATTTTAATTTAGGCGGTTAAAGATATTATTTTTCTATAATGTTTTAATATTAAATTTAAAGTATATACTGTTCAACCTGCAACCTTAATAAACTTATTGACTGAATTTGAAGTCGTTATTATAATTAATCATTATTCCTCGCATTTATCTTTATTCCGTTTCACCATATCAGACTTCAGTCATGCTCCGTCCATCAGGTCATTGTATTGGACATAGTTTTTGTCCCACACCTTTCCGTTTAAATACATTTTGTCAATTTATATATTCTTCTTGCTGTTTCCTTAAGGTAGGTTGCGGCATTTTTTATTGAATCACCCTGGTCTCCTGCAAGTTCTGATAAAGAGTAAACTTCCTCTGCACCATATCTCTCTTTCAGCTCCTGCTTGTCTCCATCGAGTATTCCACCTACCAGTATAAGCTGCTTCTTTTCCCGGGCAGTTATTGCGGCTATTGATGCGACAACCTTGCCA
>SKND01000131.1 GCA_007120695.1 Bacteroidales bacterium
AGGACATCATGCTTGGGACTGAACAGGTTGATCTGCTTGAAAGATTTTATCTGCAAACCAATCTTAACAAGGCTTACCGGCGCTACCCGATAGTGATGTACCCTGGCTATCACCAGCGAAGTGCGGGCTGCTTTGGTGCCGGCAATCGCTATATGTATATTGATTCAAAGGGCGACATACATGCATGCCCCTTTTGCCAGGGTGCAGCAGGAAATGTACTGAACGGTTCCCTTGATAACGCCGTCAAAAAGCTCAGGTTAACAGGTTGCCATGAGTATAGTTTAAATCTGTCGGATTAGACCCATCCCTTATCAAACCAATGCTCAGCTTGGTCATTATTCTCTATTTTATTGCTATACATATAAGGCCACATTATAACCTCTCCCTAAAATCCAGAACTAATGAAAACAAAACAATCA
Organism: Bacteroidales bacterium; assembly: GCA_007120695.1. Taxonomy (GTDB): domain Bacteria; phylum Bacteroidota; class Bacteroidia; order Bacteroidales; family PUMT01; genus PXAP01. Next base: position 420 of record SKND01000131.1, read on the forward strand.
TTGATTTACTCAATGGCAATTATTGGTTTGCTATTGACTTTCACATTCGGTTGTGAGAAAGAAGACCCTGTTGAACCAATATTTTCAGAAGGTAGTGGTACACAAGCAGACCCCTATTTAATTTCCACTCCAAAGCAATTGGATGGTGTAAGACATAATATGAATAAACATTTCAAACAGATAGCCGATATAGATTTAAGTGGCTATAGTTCAGGGCAAGGATGGCAACCCATTGGAAAGGGTTATTCTACTAAAGGATTTACTGGAACTTTTGATGGTAATGGTTATAAGATCACAAATTTAACTATTAACCGCCCAAGACTATCTGGTGACCATAAACTACATGATGTTGGTCTATTCGGATATACGGATGGATCAACGATCAAAAATGTAGGTTTAGTAAATATTAAAATTACGGGAAATTTGCATGTAGGCAGTCTTGTTGGTAATAATAGGGGTAATATCATAAATTGTTATGCTTCGGGTGATTTTTCTGGATCTGGTACACCTTTAGGCGGACTTGTTGGCACAAATGAGGGAGAAATAAGAAATTGTCATGCTTCGGTAGATGTTTTCGCATATCGGCGAGTAGGCGTTTATGATGGATACGGAGATTGGCAAGTAGGCGGACTTGTTGGATTGAATTCTTATAACGGAAATATCATAGATAGTTATGCTACAGGAGATGTTTCAGGAGAAGCTTTGGTAGGAGGGCTGGTTGGGCGCAATCTGGGACATGTTAAAAGTAGTTATGCTACTGGAGATGTTTCAGGAGAACGTGAAATAGGCGGACTTGTTGGGGCAATGGGCAGAGATTACTTAATAACTGAGTATGGGGTAATCAATGATAGTTATGCTACGGGAGATGTTTCAGGAAATATGGAGATGATAGGCGGCTTGGTTGGTGAGCTTATGCATGGTTATATCACAAATAGTTATTCAGCAGGAAATGTTTCTGGAAATAAAAGTGCAGGCGGACTGCTTGGTGATTTCTCAAGACATAGCATAACCTATCATGGAAACATCGATTATAGTTACTACGACAAAGAAACCACGGGGCAGGATGATACAGGCAAGGGTATTCCCAGGACAACTGCTGAAATGATGCAGCAATCTACCTTTGAATCCTGGGATTTTACTAACATATGGCGCATAAATGAGGGGAATAGTTATCCTTACTTGCGGTGGCAGGAATGATGAGATATTTACCTCAAAATAATAAGTTCATTGAATATTTACTAACCCGAATCGCCATGAAGAAGACACAACCATTATTTTATTTGCTGTTGTTCAATTACATGGCAATGAAAAAGTTTATCCTATTTTTAATAATCATAATCTCTGGTAAAATCATTTTTGCCCAGGATAATGATGATTTCGCTGTCAAAAGACCTGTAAATAGTATCTATATAAATCTATTGGGTGATGCTTCGATAATTTCAATTAATTATGAAAGAATATTATCAATTGATTCACCTGTTATTTGGACAAGTAAGCTTGGACTAGGTTACAATCAAGAGTCTCAATGGTGCCTTTGGGGGTGTCCTACACGACCACCATATAATTATATAACAATACCACATCATATTACTGGAAACTTAGGAAGGGGAAAACGTTTCTTTGAATTTGGATTGGGAGGAACTATAATTATTGGAAATACAACGGAACCTTATATACCTTATCCGATAATTGGATATAGAAGATTTCTTCAAGTAGAACAAAAAACGTATGTTTTTAGAATATTTATTCAATTTCCATTTTCAGGAGATATTTTAAGAAATGATATTGTCTTTATACCATTTGGATTAAGCTGGGGAAGAAGTTTTTAAAAAAATGGGCTCGTTTAAAATGGAACTATTTATAAATTATCTTCTCCAAACCTAAGGCCCAGCAAAGAACTGCCGCTGGCAGTTTTAGCCCTCAGGTCTATATGCAATTCACCGGTCTGGCAGTTTCCAACTGACCAATTGCTATCTTATCCGGAATAAGTTCTTCTGTGAACTTATCATACGCGCTATCTTTGCTTATGTGCCTTTATTAACTCGCTGTTGCCTATTTCCATATATGGTGATACTGAGAATCCGGCTTCCTGAAGCCATATTTTATATTGATCAAAGGTCCATGTTCCACCAGACTCTGTATTTACCAGCATGTTAACTGCAAAAATGGCCGCATCGGGACCGGAGTCACGTATAAAATCATTAATAACTATCCTTCCTCCCTCCTGCAACTTACCAGCAACATCTATAAACAATTTTCTGTTCTCTTCTTCACCATAGATGTGACAAATATTACCAAGATAAGCCAGTTCAAATGGCCCTTCCGGAAGGCCTTTGGTAAAGTCGCCCTTTACCATGCTTACTGGAAGATCCGGATCAAGTTCAGGTTCCATCATATCAACTATTTCAGGCAGATCAAGTATTGTGACTCTTGCTCCTTTTTGAGCGAAAGCTTTGGCATAGGTTAGCGGACCTCCCCCGATATCAATTATCCTGGGTTTAGAAGAGAGTCCTTTTAAGCAGTATTCAACTATTTCAGGCGCATCTTCTTCAGCATATGAGCTCATCGCTTCGATATAGCTCTTTTTTTCATTAAAGTTCTCACTTTGGGGAACCGGTTTGCCGGTTTTAAGGATCTTTGGCAAATCGAGCCATTTTGAAATAAGATGATAGGTGTGCATGAAGGAAAAGCCTACATAACCGGGACTTTCCTTATCATATAACATAGAATTACAGGCTCTGGTGAGCTTGATTCTTCCAGACTCATTCTCAATATAGCCCAATGCAACAAGGGCTTCAATCACTGTCCACAGTGCTCTTTGGTCACTACTGGTTTCAGCAGCCAGCCTTTCAAGAGTTAAGGGCTGGTTTTTTAACGTTTCAAACACTCCTGCTTGTACAGCTGCTCCTACTATCAACAATTCTTCGGGTAACTGAAATGATTCAATATCAGGCATCTTCTTCCCTCCTATTTTTTGAATTAAAGTTTCAGATATAATCAGCCTTAGCTATATTTAATATCCTTGAAATTCTTTTTCTGCTTTTTACAGCATAAAGGCCAGCAGATAAAAAGGTAGTCGGCAATCTTATCTCTAAAAAGAATCAGTATTATGATTAAAGGTTGATAATAAAACGAATTCCGGTCATTTCAGGTGAAACAGACAGTTGTAAATTATTCATAAATCCCAACCGCTCTGCCCTCATAAATCCATATAACATCAGATCAAAAACAAACACCAATCCTGTACCTATATACCCTACATTCAGCAAGGTATTATACGAAGGATATTTTCAATCCGTATGTGGTTATTAAGAATCTCATCTCTATCGATCAGTGAGACATCAGCATTATAATTATTGTACAGGGCAAACCCTGCTATGGATAAGTTGACTACGTTCCAAAAAAAATTCATCTGGTCAAACCGGGCTATTTCACCGGAGTGCTGTGCCCACCCGTATCCTCCGGCTGCTATATTGGCAACTGCCCAGGATCCCAGTACATACATACCGGTATTCTGAATTTTAATACTCTGCTTGAAAAAAGTATCATAATCGTCCTGTCCATATATATTGCCCGGACTCAAAATTAAAATAAGCAATACCAGCAAAAACAGGAGATAACGTCTGCCAGACAATCGTTTTATTTTTGCTGTTTTCAAAATCTTAATTTTAATATTAAAATTGGTATCCAATACCTTAAAAGTGATTTGGGATCATGCTGTTCAATTTATCATTCTTTTAAACAACCCCAATATAGTATTGTTTAGTTAATCTTTGAAACCCGCGTCCTCTGTCGCGGTAAAACACATAACAGGAAAGGCTGAGATTATTCTAAAAAATATTCTAATGATAATGATTGATGATTTTGAGAAATTTGTACTTTTGAGAACACTGTGATTATAATCAGATATTTAAACATCCCAATAAATCCAATAATCAACCTGTCAACCCCTTGGAAACCCGGCTGGAGCATATCCTGACACACGCCTGCAAGGCCGAAATGATAGCCCATCTGACCGGACATCAGGATGACTTTGAAGAGGCTATCCGGCTGGCTATTGCAGACAAACAGCCATATTCATGGCGGGCAGCCTGGCTGTTGTGGAGCTGCATGGAGAAAAACGACCCGCGCATCCGCACCCACATAAGGACCATAATAGATGTCATCCCCTCAAAGAGAGACGGCCATCAGCGCGAACTGCTCAAGATCCTGCAGCAGATGGAGATCAGTGAAGAGGATGAAGGATACCTGTTTGATTTTTGTGTCACAATCTGGGAAAAGATACACAACAGACCCTCAGTACGCTGGCTTGCCTTTAACACGATTGTGAGCATAGCAAAACGATACCCCCATTTGTTCAATGAAATATATTTCCTTACGGAGGATCACTACCTCGATACCCTCTCTCCCGGTATTAAGAACTCAATTGACAGGATGATCAGGGAATTCAGCGAATGATCATCGTTCCGTCATATACAACATGTTCTTAAGCCCCCATCTTTATCAGACAGCATCACCACTCACATCTTTTCTCCAAGTTTTAAATTATCAATCCACATATTTCCACACAGAACCCCGGAAACCGATCATCTTTTTTTATATCTTATAGTCCATAAACAGCATTACCAATTAAAATTAACCGGCAATGAGAAAAATTCTATTCATCCTGATTGTATTTAATTATTTGTCCCTATTTAAATCAGATTGTCAGGAACCATCTGTCTATCCCGGGTCAGTAAAAAAATACCTTCATAAAACAGGATTAGGAGAATTTGAATCCATGGATGAAATTATGGAAAGGGCCAAAGAACTGATGATGCAGGGCAGAACACAGGAGGGTGCCGAACTGATGAGGAAAGCTTCGGAAAATATGCAGAAAGGGCTCGAGAAGGGAACAAGTGCCGATGCTGTCGACATCTGGATTGAATGTCTTGACGAGCTTGCTTCCGTTGCATATCCGATTGAAATCCGCTTGCAGATAATTGGTAACTAATTAACAAAAAGATGGCAGCATATGTGATAGTTGAAGTTTCCGTAAAGGATCCAAAAAATCTTCATCATTTTATACAACCACCGACTCATGAAGATACCTTTCCGGTATCAATCCCAGGACTTTGTCATTGTAGAGGTGGACATTTTCATAGGAAATCGTCTTGTTGTGTGCGAGGGCCCCAATAATAATTGCCGGATGAACATTCAGATGGCGGGAGCATTCTTCAATTTTCGAACGGGCAAGATACCTTAAAGAATCTTTCAGATATTCCAGTATCTCAGGCTGCTTAAGTTTTTCTGAGGCAATCCGATTGGCTTCATTTTCCTTTTCATCTTCGTTTACCTCTTTTAAATTGTCTAGAATATAAGGCGTTTGCTCATCCAGGTGAAACAATACATGGGCTATCTCATGTGCAACCGTAAACCAGAAATTATCAATTCTTAACTCGTGATGCCTGTGTTCATAAGACGTTTAATTTCTTTTGCTATATTTTCAGGTGAAAGGATAAAATCTATACACCCGCTTGCTATTGCGGTTTCCGGCATGTCTGATTGGGTTGCTGTATCTGGCATCTGCGCGATAGTAATTCCGCCTGCTTCTTTAATCTCGCATAAAGCTTCTGCTCCATCACCGTCATAACCAGATACAATTATAGCGATGAGCTTGCCGTTCCAGTGCGCAGCTAATGAACGCAGAAAAACCGTGATTACATTGGGCCAACCTCTGGGTTTTGATATCGGCTTCAATCGAAACTCGTCACCAAGAATATGTAAATCACGTTTTTCAGGGATGACAAACACGTGGTTGGGTTCGATGTCCAGTTTTTCCGTGATTAGTTCAACCGGCATTATTGTATAGTGCGGAAGAAGCTCAGGAAGATGGGTGGCTACCGTTCTCAAGTGATTCACGATGACGATGGCAGCACCCAAATCTGGTGGTATGTTTTGTAAAAGCCGGATATAAGCATCAAGTCCTCCGGCTGAACCGCCTACGCAAATGATAGGAAAGTTTTTTACAACTCTTTTTTCATCCATTGTTAATTATTTTTAGGTTAAAAGAGATTATAATCATTGAGGCTGCATAAATTTGAGGCGGCCTCATATTTAAGACCAAAATGTTTTTATTTAAAAAAGGATATCTGGCCTTCGTTAATTAATGGAATGATAAATTTAAAGAATATAACAAATATCTGAAAAGAACCGGTAAGTAATGTTAATATGGAGGTCATCGTTAAGCGACCTGAACTTTTTCAACAACCTTCTCAAATCTCTCCGGAATTCTGCCAGTTCATCAAAATTCATTGCTCCTCAGTAAATGAATCTCACATTGGCTTCTTGTTTTCCTTTAAACCCCCAGGTCGTCTATTGTCCACCACTCAACATCCTCAATTCCACGAACAACCTGATATGTATCAACTTTAATTCGAACGAGAGAACAATCCTCTGACTTCATAAAGGCCGATAGTTCAGGATTTCTCTCCAGATGTGCCTCGAAAACAATATTTTCCTCTCCATCCTTAATCTCTTCAACGTGACCAAACGCAGTTAGCACTATACTTTCCTGAAGGCCCGACCTGTTAATATTAATACTTTCAACCAGAATAGCCACCTTGCCATTGTTGGCAAGGTGGCTGTATTTGCGTGTATTCCGATAGGTAGCAAAGATTAATTTCCTGAAGCCTTCCATCGGAGTAACCGCAATCAGGGATGCATGAGGCTGGCCATCACCCTCAGTTGCAAGAACAGCAAACCGCCTGATTTTAAAAATATCTTCAATATAAGTTTTGATAACGCTAAGGCTACTCATGTCTCCATTACTTTTAGGTGGCAATATTTCTAATCATACCCCTGAAAATAATCGCATGGAAAGGTATAACATTCTATTGCTTCTTCCTCTCAGCAGATCTTTGAAGAAACCATAGAAAATAAAGAAAAGTCCCGTGCGCGCCCCTCTTTCGGAGGATCTTCGCCGAGAAGAAGAGGTAATAGAACCCCAAGGCATTGATCACAACTGGATAAGAATTGGCCAGGAGGTAACCTAGGTGCTTGAACTTACACCAGGGGAGGTTTGGGTTAGACGCATTATCCGCCCCAAATATGCTCTGCACTCGAAAATGCAGCAGGATAGCCAGGACGAAACACAAAAGAATGTGCTTATTGCTGACCTCCCTCTTTTACCTATTCCCCGGGGTAATGCAGGTGCTACAATGCTGGCCGAGCTATTAATGGGAAAGTATATGCATCATCTTCCTTTTCACCGCCAGATAGCAATTTTTAAGCTAGCTGGGGTATCCTTGCCGGCATCTACTATTAACGGATGGACCAAGGATAGTTGCGATTTGCTTCGGTCATTATATCACCAGTTACGGGAAATAGTGCTTGAGACAGACTACATACAGGTGGATGAAAGCACAGTTCCGGTTATAGATAATGAAAAGCAAAAAGCGGTAAAAGCTTACTTGTGGATGGTTGGTTCGGTGGAGAAAAATTTGGTGTTTTGCGGCAACCATGAAGCTGCCGGGAACTCAGCCGTCTTATACTCTTTACTTGGATGCTGCAAGGCCCATGATGTAAACCCCAGGGAATGGCTGATCGATGTATTAACCCGGATACCGGCTTATAATAAAGATTACAGCCTTGACCTGGCAGAATTGCTGCCTCACAATTGGAAAATATCCAAAAATGGTCAGGATATTACTACCAAATTGAACTGACAGCTTGGATTTTTAGGAAAATCTTGAACAAATTACCATTTACTGCATCACAATTGGAAAATCTGCCAAAAAATCAGGAAAGTTCAACCATCTTGAACTGATTGCCGGATTGTTTTAAAAAATCCTGGGAATTCGTCACTTTATTCCACCAATTCCAACATACTCCTAAACTTTTTCGGAATACCAGGAATCGTGATACTATTTTTTATATTTACAATATGTACCAGACCGAATGCTTACGTCCAATGATCCAATCATACAATTCTTTGTTAGTGTATTTAGAACGCATAAAATCATTTGTCTTTTTTGCATTCTAAATTTACTTCATGTGCCAATTCAGTTTCCATCTGTCTTTCAAAATACTGCTATACCTCAATCCGATATCGGCAAACCAGTATGCCGTCCCGCTGCCCGCGAAGCCCATCGGCGGGGATGTCCAAAACTATGGGCCAGCCAGCCGTGTCAATACTAGGCAAAGACCGTCCGGTGGTTTCCCCCGGCAGATACAGCGCGAATGCCTGTATGCTCACCCGACCCCTAGCGAAGAAAGGGAAACGCTCCTGCATCAGCTCGATGCGCAGCGGGGCATCTGCTGCCCGCTGAAACTGCTGCCAGGCCTCCGCAAACTCATGCCGTAGGCTGAAAGTGCGGAAAAGCCCTTCCTCCCCACTGGCTTCTACAAGGGAGTTGAGCCCTGTTTGCAAGTTGGCGATAGCGGTGTCACTTAGCACATCACCCCCATCCCGCGCCGTGTAGCGCAGGTGCAGGACCACATCGGCGATGGTGTCGAAATCGAACTGGGAAAAATCGTGTTCCCCCCATTTTCCAGACAGCTCCAGCCTCCATTCAGAAATGGCACCAGCGCCCTCAAAAGGCAGGTAGCGCTCGTCGCGGAAGTTGAGTTCGAACAGGCCGCTGTCGTTCTGGGCGCTGCTCGTTGCGATGGACTGGGTGGCGGCATAGCTGCTGGCAAAGCGGCTGTCATCATCTCCCTCAGCATAGCCCCCGCCTGCGCCTGCGTCAGTTCGCATTCGATTAGTTTCCAGTGTCAGCTTCGCGTTGATGCCTGTATATGGACCGGCCACGCAGGGGATGCTGAGGCTTACGGATTTGATGCGGCGCAGGTAGTGCCCGGGATGGTCGAGGTCGAACAAGACCTCGGGCAGGCTGAATTTACAAGTACCTGTTTCCTTGAGCTCTATCAACGCCAAGGGGTTGAGTTGCAGGAGGGAGATGTGCTTGGTGAGCTCATGTTCTCTCCGGTTGCGGTCCAAGTAGGCCTGGTCCATGCGGCGGAGGTCCTGCTGCAGACGCTCGCCTGCCAGAAGCCCCTTTCGCTGGCTGTCCCAGTGGCCAAACTGGATGAAGCTGAAATCTGCAGCCTCCAGCCCCAGTTCGAAGCGGGCGGCCCGCTCGGCTTTTTGCGCCAGATCGAAAGCCAGCTTGTAAGCCTGGTAGTGCAGCGCCGAGAGTTGGGCAGACATCCAACTGTAGAGCTGGGCATTGGTGAACTTTGAGCGCATGAAACGCTCTACTTCCTCGGTTTGGCGTACCTGCTCTAAGTGGTTGGCTTTGTCCTTGATGGCGATGTCGCGCCGGATTTCTGCAGCCAGGATTTGGCGGTCGATCTGCGCGAGTTCCCGCTCTGCCAAGCGGGCTTGGAAATCCCAATCGTCTTGACGGCGATCGTAGCTGCCAGATATCTTAGCCATGCTAGCTTCAAACGAATAACTGTCAACAAAATACTTGAGCTCATCAGCAAAAGACTTAAGCACGGTACTGAGTTGCTTACCGCCAAAGCTAGATCCTATAGTGAATGGAGCTCCCGCTTTGAACTCTGGAATGTAAGCCACAACAGATGCTCCTTTTTCAAACTGCTTCGCTACAGTTGAAAATAGTTTCGACTCCTTTAACAACTCGATTTCAGATTCTTCCTGCTCATTCATATACTCCCGGCTTGAATAAAATCCCTGCTTCTCCTCCACGACCAAACGCGAAGCCTTTAATCCGCGCAGCGTCTCCTCTGCCTCCTTGATTTGCAAATCTTTGAGGTCGGTCATTCTTTTTAGCATGGCTATCTCATGGAGGCTCTGCATCAAAGCGAGCGCCTCACCATCTTTCTTCTCCAAAGCAGACAGCAAAGCCCCGCCTAAAGCCTTTACCTCACCGCAAAACTCCACCGCCTTTTTCGCCAAAAGGCTGTAGCGATAGGAAGAAAGGCTGGCTGCCGAAAGTCCTCCGACCACCTCGCCCAAGTCAAGGCCGGCAGAGCGTGCGCGCACCAGCAGGGCCGGGTCGATGGGCGGTGCGAAGAGCGCAAGCTGCCGGGCCTGCCCCTCCAAATCGAGGCATTGCCGTATCTTGAAGAGGCGGTCTGCCACCGTGTCCCAGTAGCCCAACAACTTGTCATTGAAAGGGATACAGAAATACAGCGATAAGCGGGGAGATCGCGCTCGCTCAGCGCCCGGCCGGCTGCTCGGCGGCAAACCGGATTCCAGCTCGACCAGCACATTGGAAAATGCATCCAAACGATCTGCCACCTGCATATAGGTCAGGGGGCTGCGCTCAGGCTGGGCGACCTGCACGGGGCGAGGCCCGAGGATGTGGGCAGCCAGCATGTACAGTTGCCGGGCTTCGTTGATGGACTCCATGGTGTCCTGACGGAAGAGCTGATCGCCCCAGGCAATCAGGTTGTCCAAGTACTTTTGCACCACGGTCTTCATGTAGGCGATGAGCCTCACGCGGGCAATGAGGTGGGGATTGAAGGGGTCTTCCCGCCAAGCTTGCAACTTCTGTCGCTGTTCGGCACTGCCGGTGTTCAAGAGGCGCATCATCTCCTCAAGAGTCTCCGGCGGGCTGCCTTCGCTCCACGCTTGCGCCAGTTCAAACAGCGGCTTTATCTGCCAGTACTTGGCCGGTGCATCGTACACAGAAAAATCGGTGGGATCGAAGATATAGTGAAACCACCGCTGCGCCTCCTCGAAGCGCTGGTTCTTGCTCAGGCGATCGGCCACCAGCAAGGGGGCGTGGAAGAAGAGCTCCCAATTGTAAAGCGCATAGGCCCCGTCCACAGAAAAATCAAACTGCTCGTATGGGTAAGGGTTATAGGAATCGCTAGCATTTTGCCAAACCAGCTCAGTGGGCTGGTACTGTTCAAATCGCGGTGTAAACCGCAGATCGCTCCTCAAAGCCCCAGTATCTTCATAATACGCTTGGCCTTCCCGATGAAGTTGGCGGTGCAGCTTTGTATCTAGCTGGCCAGCCTTGAGCAAACCTCCTAGCCCCTCATTGTTGAACCGTTCGAGCATGGCGCAAAGGAAGGGGTGGTAGAAAGTTTCAAATTGGTAGCGGTGCTCGTATCGCAAATTGAACTGCCGGTCTCTAGGCAACACGGTATTACGAGGGCCCCCAAAGGGATTGTCTATATCCCATTCAAAACCGCCTGCTGTATGACGTTCCTCAACGACCAACTCGGTGAGGGGGCTTATCAAATAGTGCCTGCCCTCGTCTTGGTGGGACAAGAAAAATGGCCTGTTCAGGTGTTGCAAAACAACGTCTTGGGAAGAAGCCTGCAGGCATATCCGCGATGAGGGGAGCAGAGAAAACGCCTCTAAGATAACGCTTTCTCTGCTCCACCCTAAACTTGGTAAACCAGAAGAGCGGCCGAGCCTGACTATTTCTTCAGATGGCAACAAGCGCTCATCCCAGACGTCTGTGAAACCACCAATGTCCACAGGCTCTGCCCCTCTGTATCCAATGCTCAGTTGGAAAGCTTCGTTTCGGGAAAAACGGTTTCGGGTATATCCTTGCTGGTAAACCTCCATGCTCAATTGGCCCATATAAGCGGGCAAAAGGAAAACATGGGGCGATGCGGGTTTGAACACCAGTTCCTGCTTACAGGCATCTAGGCTGAAAATGGCCAAAGATACAAAGCGTTTGATATATTCTGACGCAGCACTTCTGGCACCCATTCGGCTAGATGCCCAATCAATGTCAAAAAATAAGCCAATGTCAAGGGTGTCGGTACCATTGTTCAATACCCGGAAAGAGATGTTTTTATCAATAGCGGCTAACTGTGCGTAAGGCACCTCGATATTAGCAGAGAATGGCGTATGTTCAGATTTAGGCGCTTCCCATTGCCCATTGCGGTGGAGGCTCCATTGCATCTGTATATTCCAGAGCCTGCTGGAAACGGCCCCTGTGCTTTCGGTATTTTCCTCTTCCTGGAAAGTCGCCCAGAACAACATCAGTTGGCTATTCCTGACCACCGGAATCAAATGATTGCCGGAAATGCCTGCTTCAACCAATTCCCAAGCCGTCCAAACCCGGCTAGGCAAGCGCTTGCGGTAGTAATACACATGCGGCTCGCTATAGGTGCGCCCAAAAACGTGCAGCACCCTCCCGTGATCGTTGGGCAGTTCCTCCTCGTACAGCCCCCGGATGTCTAGCCGGGCCACGTCGCTGAGCTTAGTAAAGTAACTGCGGTAGGCCTGCTCCACATTTTGCTCATTGACCTCCACTTGCAGCAGCTCGCTTTCTAACTCCTCGAAGAAGGGGCTTTTGTTGTCCCGCAAGTCCGGCTCTATCCAGTTTTCAGGATACAAAAAGACCTTGCGGTTGGCTTCCCAGAGGCGGTAGTTCTTCATCCATTCCCACTGTTGCCAGTGCGGATCAGCAGCCCCTTCGCCCAGCAGGGCACCTGGCTCCAGGCTCATGCGTAGGCGCTGCACCAAAAGCTGTATGGCGTTGGTGGCTTCTACGATGCGGGAAGTGAGCTGGCAGGCGCTCATTTCCACATCGATCAAGAAATGAGCATAAAGGCCCTCCTTGGTTCGCCACTGTGGCAGGAGCTCCCCATCAGGCCCTTCCGACAGCGCAGGATTGACGAGCAAGTAGGCCACCAAGGCATCGCGCTTGCGCTCGCGCAGGCTGTCCATGGCAGGGGTGATGGCTTGGTGCCAAGCGGGCTCGCTGGCGAAACGCTGCCGCGAGGCGGACCTCAGAGAATCAACCACCGCTTCAATGCCCACCTCCGTACTCAGTTCCGTAGCAGCCCATAAGGCAAGCGTCTCTGCGGCAATGCCGTATCGCCTTGCCCATTGCACCGCTTGATGGAGGCGCTCGTAAGCTTCAACCTGGCGGAAGGGCAGGATATCCTCTCCCGGCCAAAGCGCGTTCGCCAAAGGAAGCACGAGCTCTGCCGCCTCGCCGGTACTCGGGCCAACATCCCAGCCGGAATCAGCGCTGAGGGCTGCCAGCAGGGTATTACGCGTGGTGGTTTCGTCACGGGCCAGCGCCAGGAAGCGGAAAAAGCCTGCGCCCGCATTAGGCAGCAATGCCCCAAGCTGTTTGGCGCGGGCAAGGTGCTCCCAAGCTTCATAAGGCAGGTTCGGGTCGCCTTCCGCAATGGGCAGTGCGTTGAAATTCCAAAAACCGCTGCCGCAGTCGCGGATGGCGGCCAGCTCTTCCGCATTCAAGCCCAGCCCAGCGATGATGCGCACGGCTTTGTGCAATCGTAGCCACCAGTTTTGGGCTTGCGCGATCAGTTCGTCGGTCAATGCTTCGACCGTGGCAAAGGACAACCAATCGCTGATGGCAGCCTCGCCGGACTCAGCACTAAGCATGGCGGGCGTAACTACGTCGCCAGCCACATTTGTCACAGGCTGAAGCAGCAGCGCCATGATGGCCGGCTGGTTGCCCAAGCCCTCCGCCAGTTGTATCAGGATAAGCTCTTCTAACTCAGATGCAGCCTCAGGGCGGCTGCCACGGAGTTCCTGCGCTGCCCGGTGCAGGTTGCGCAGCACGCGCTCCACTTCAGCCGGCAAAGGCTCGAACACTGCTGGCACCAGATCTTCATGCCGTAGCAGGTAGTTCAGCTCGAAAGCATCAGCGCCAGCTGCCTGCCATGCCTCCCAGCGGCCGAGCAGCCTCAGCAAGTTGGCAGGGCGGTTCCTTTCTCCTGCTCCCAGCGCCGGCCAGTCCATGTTCAGCCAGCGGATGAACAGCACGGCTTCGCGAACGGGCGCAGCCAGCACCCGCGCCAGCCGGACCGGCAATTCATCCGCAGTACTCGCGCACAGGGCAGCCGCTTCGGCAGGCTTTGCGCCCATCTTCCGCGCCAAACTGACGGTATCGGCCAGAGCGATCAAAGCATCCTCATCCAGTGCTGTGGTTTCCAGCAGGCTCAGCACTTCGTCCAACTCTTGTATAGTCCACCCCAGTGCATTCCGCAGGCGCACGAAGCGGTGCATCCTGTCCAGAGCCTCATCTGGCGGTTGGGGCAGTCGGTGCAGCTCGATGCGGCAAGGGTCAGCGCTCTTGTCCGGCTCCAGCTCGTAGCCAGATAGGAAGCTCGTGCCGAGCAGCGCCTCCAGCTCGGCATAGCTAAGGTTCGTGCGCTGCAGGATGACGGGCACCTCTTCCCTCCAGGGGCCGGCATCTAGGCCCCATAGACGGAACAATTCCGCAGTATAGGTCTCCTCTGTGCTGATCAATGCCCACTGCCCGGGCGCAAGCCAAAGCTCCATACGGGCCGCCTCCGCCAAGCTCCGGCCGAAGAGCCGATAAAGCTTGCCCAGACCCAGCTCCAATTGTTCAGTCCAGAGCCGGACGTGCTCGTGGCCCATGTGGAAGGGCAGTTGCCAGAGGAAGTAAGCTTCAGCCAAAATGCTGTAGGCTGCGGGCAATTCGTGGTCAGGCATGGCGCGTAGCAGGCCTGCGCTGCCTTCCGTTTGCGGGAAACTGTCCGCTGTGCTGCCCGCCACGGCCCGCTCTAAAATCTCGTTGACCAGATCGATGTAGGGTAATGGCGTATTGGCATTCTCGCAGTTGAGCAAGAGGTGCTCGATATCGGGGCGGCGGGAGCGCAGCACGCCCTCCAGCAGGTTGAGGCCACTGAAGGTACGCGGTGCTTGCTGCAAAAACTGCAACAAATCCACCAAGTAGGCCGCCGGGCTGTAAACCGAACGGCAATGCCTGCAGGCACAAGTGCTTAAGGAACCAAACAGCCGCACCCAATCGGGCAGCTCGCTGCTGGGCTGAGTGGGGGCAGGGTCATTAGGGTTCAAGCCTGGTATTTCAATCCGCCCTAAATCCGGGAGCAAGCTGGGAATGACCCGCGGATTGTACTGAATCAAATCGCCGGCAATCAGCAAGTTCAACTGCGCTTCATCGCTGCGCAGGCGGGCGGTGCCTAACATTTCTTCAGCGGCCGCCCCTCCGGCTATGGGCGTCATTTGACCGATAAAGGTGTCCCGGTCTGTATTGGCGATGGCGATGGCGGAGGTGTAGCCCTGTTGCCAAAGGCCTTCCATCAGCTCGTAGCGTCTGCGGTCAGGCGTGACGCGAGCCAAGCGCTGCAAAGTTTTAAGGTGCCCGGCCATCCCTGCCAGATCAGTTACTTGCCCGACTTGTGCGCCATTGTCCAGAAAGCTGTCCACCGAGGAGTGCAGCAGGCTGAAATCGGGGTTGGCGGCAAAGAAGAAGTTGAGGTCGGGCGAGCTCAAATCCGTACCGGAAGCCAAGCGGCTGGCCACTACAGCCGTGGGGTAGGCTTGCTCGATTTGGGTAGCGATGGCATCGGCCCAGTCTTCTGGGCTTTCCACGCCGTTCGGCCAATCTGCTGTGGGGATATTCCCCAATGCGGTTTGCCACTGCTTACGATCAAACCCGGCCAGGTCGCGGGCCGTGCTCCAGTTCATATTTTGCTTCAGCCCCTGTACCATCTGCAAAGCTGGCAGGTGGTGCCCCAGCAGCGTGCTGCTCTCCAAGGTGAAGCGCAACTCGCCCAAGTCCGCTTGGCTAAGTTCGGCTTGCGCCAAAAGGGCTTCCCATAGCGGCGCTTTCCCTTCGTAATTCAGGATAAAGCGCACGATGTCCGCTTGGGCGGCGGTCGTCAGCATAGAGGTGCCCAGTATTGTGCCTAGGGACGGTGCTGCGCCCTCCTCCTCTGGCGCTGCAAAAGCTAAAGCCACCCCCAAGTCTTGCAAGCTAGCCAGTATTTGCTCCAATTGATCCGCCAGCGCCCCCGGCACCTGATTAGCCGCCAGGGCTACCTCCATGGCCTCGCGCTTGCGTCCTGGCCGTTCGGCCAGCAGCGCCCGCAGCACCATCGGCAGGCCCTGCCGCAGCAAGCCATAGAACACCGCCGGAGCGATGCCGTGCGTTTCCGCCCACTGATCGTCCTGCCGCAGGAAACTGAGCTGCTCCAGCGGGATGTCCGTTTCCCGGCTGAGGAAATCCAGATCTTCGTCGGTAACCTCGTGCACGGGCACGGCCTCGCGCAGGGGGGCTATCTCCTCATGGTGGCGCTCCCACTCCGAGGCCCCCTGATATACGGAGGCGGGCACCGTGACGTCAATCGTTGCCTCGGGCGGCGCGTTGAATAAAATATCCGAAGCTGCAAGCTCCTGTCCATTGCCGTCATAGACGCGGACCAGTAGATCAGCGCTGCCCTTTTCCGCCCGCTTGAATTGGCTGGCATAGTAGAAAATCATGTAAAACCCATCTCGGTCCGCTGCCTTCTCGCCCAGGAACTCCTCGCTGCGCATGTCGCGATCGAAGGCGCGCACCAGAACCCCCGCCAGGGCAGTGCTATCGGCGAGGGAAATGGTGCCTTGAACGATGAAGGGCTGTTCCGGTTCAACGCTCGGTAAAGTGACTCGCACGGTAATGGCCTGATCCTGGGGTTGCAGATCGGGGATGCGGGTTTCGGTCGCCAGGGGTTGACCGTTTTGGGAGACTTGAAAGCTCACTGACACGGGTTGACCACTGGGGCGGGCGGCCCAAAGTTTAGCTTCCAGGGGCACGGAAAACTCTCCTGTGCTTAGCGTTGTGATGGTCTCACTGCCCAGGGGTTGACCGCCGCTATGGAAGAGCACCACCACCTGGGCATCGTTCACGGGATTGCCACTGGCGGCATCAATGACGGTGCCGAAGAGGGTATGGCGCACGGGTGGGGCGGGGATTTTGACCTGGAGGTCGAGGATTTCCTGGCGATCAGCAAAGGGTTTCATCGCCTCGGCGACTACAGTTCCCTCTGAGTTGAGCAGGCGTACGCGCAGGTTGGGGCCGTTGCGGCCCTGGGTGGAGGTCCAGTTGTAGCGGAGGCTGTAGCGACCATCGGGGTTGGGAGCGGTGGGCGTTCCCAGCGGCACCACGGCAGTGGCGGACACCACATCGTCGGCTTGCAGCCGGTGGCCGCTTTCCTGCCAGGGGCGATCGTCGGACCAGCGGATCTTGCCACTGACCTGATATTGGACAGGGGAATTGGTGATTGTGACTGTGGCCGAATTGGCCTCCAGCAGCTTTTTCAGGTCGTTGGCCTGGTCTGCGGTGAGGTTGTCGAGTGATACACCTCTAGCCCACAGCGCTTTGGAGAGGTCACTGCGGGACCGGAGTACCCGCCACAGTATCTTCAGTAAACCGTCTACATCGTTGTTGGCGACCAGCAGGTGAACCGAGGCGTCAGTGCTTACGTAGGCGGAATATTGCAGTTCATGCAGGAGTTGCTTGAACGCCGCGACCGTTTCAGTGGCCAGATTCTCAAACCAGATGCCTTGGTTGGTGATGTGCTGCTGGAGTTGCGAGTTACCCTTAATCAGGCTGATCAGGCTCTTGAGTACCTGATTGATTTGTTTCGGAGTGGTGAGTGTGATTGTAGTTTTCATAGTGTTCCTCCTTGCGGAAATTTAGTTAATTTATTAGGGTTAAATTCTAAGGTTGGTATAAGTACCTTTTCATTAGTTAATTACACATTGGTAGAACTCTTTCATCGTCGCAAAATATACTCTTCATATATTCTTCCTTGTTGGTAAGTGTTTCAGCGAGGTGTTGCCATTTCCGCATATCCACATCGTAGATTTCCACGTGAAGTTTTCTAAAGCCGGATATTGCATATCGTTTTGCTAGGGGAGCAGTCCTACCAGAAGAAACAATCCTGCTTAACTGTAGCCTTACTTTCCTTGAGTGCTTATCCATTGATTGAGTAAGTAAGGCTGACAAGAGATTTTGTATAAACTTTCCAATTATTTTCTCAGGTATTTGACATTCGATTTTGTTTGTTGGCATGATAACTTTGTTTTTCAGACTAAGCATATTTTATAATTGTCTCCACCAAGTATTTCTATATTCCTGTAATTCAAGTATAGTCGGAGTTGGACTACAAGGGCAAAAATTTGGGCCTATATGTGGGCTTCTATTGTTATAAAGCCCTTGCATTGAAAACCCATCAGGCATGGGTGGCACAGCTATTCCGGCCCCTATGTTTAGGTTATTAAAAAAGATTGTCATATCAATAGAAACTCCAGCAGCAATAATTCCACGGGTGGTGTCGCGACCTCCAGAAGAATTGTTCACATAGCCATAGCCAAAACCAATCATTTCTTGAACTTCTGTGGAAGTGTAATCTACTATTGAAGGAAGTGGAGGGCCTTGAATCGCATGTAGCTCAGGATTACTCTTTCAAGTCCGGCATGGGAGCCGCTGTGTTTCTTATATAGCTCGTAACCTGAAATGTAGATGCGTTCTTCTTTTTGGGTGGGTGTGCCACCAGCGGCAGCCTGATTTTCAGTTATTTTGCGGATGCGTTGACCGCTGCCATGACAGGGAAATGAAGTTTAGTAACCCATGGTTTACCTGCTAATTTATCTTCTATATAAAACTTGGTGGAAGGTGTATATTCAATTGCAACCTCTTTCCCCAGATTGTTTTTATAAGAAACCATAATGTGGGGTTTATTACTGTTTATCAGGTCAATGTATTTCAATGGAGTATTGGCATCTCCAAAATCAATGTTTGGCATCGAATTAAATGTGCGCAATCCATGCCATTCATTTTCATCATCCAATTCAAAATAACCTCTGGGTTCAGTGCCAAAACTCACTAATTGCTTTCCGCCATCGGCATCCAAATCTGCTAATTGCAAATGATGACCAAGACCGGCAAAAGACGGTTTAGGTGAAACCAATTTTGCTTGTTCAAATTTCCCGTCACTTAAGTTGTGCTTATAATACCATCCATTGGCTTGTTCGGTGAGAATTCCTGAAATCCCAGAGGTTTATTTGGTCAAAAGGTTCATTAATGCTATCGGTCGTCCCATAATCGAAGACAGTCTGAAACATATAATCAGTATCAATGGGAAAGGCATCGCCAAATTGCTTGTAGGGAGTTTTATTGCCATAAAGCACTTTATCAAGATAGAGATTGGTATAGGCAATCGTTCCTGATTTTATCCGGGTGCGGTTGTGAAGTAATGATTCGTCAAAACCAGTTGCGTCTTCTTTTTTATAAAGGTATTGAGAGCAGTTCCCTTTGTCGTCAAAAACGAATTCAGGAAGCCATTCATAAATTTTTGATGGATCATCAGGTTTTGAAATGATGGAATTATCTGTCCATCCGAAAAGCGTTGTTGTCTTTTCTTTGGTTATTACCCTCCATTTTATTCTTCCAGTTTCATTTTCTGTCCAACGTTCAATCCTGGCAAAGAGACCTTCTATTCTCGGAATATATTTTCTGATTTTAAAATGCCCATCAGGTGAGGGTCTATCGTTTATTACATATTCCTTATCACTATCAATAACAAAACTCCCATCCTTATTCTTCTCAAATTCAGGAACCAAGTCCTCTGCCTCAGAAAATAAAAAAGTATCAGAATCAATAGAATCAATATATTGAGGTAATCCTTTATCTGTTTTACGCTTGATTGAACCCAAGCTCAAGCTCCATCCCAGACCAAAAATACCATTACCGGCACCTGAATTATAAGATAAACTCAATTCGGGCGATGCTCCTCTTGCAGGTGAGAATGGAAGGGGAATTGAAAACGAAGAAATCGAATTTATTATCAAAGTACCAATATCACCTTACGCTAAAGTAATTTTTGATTTTGGATATTCCAATAGCCCTATAACCTAGCTGCGGATCAGCGGCGGGAGCGGTGCGGGCTTGCCCGCGGGATCGACCGTCCGGTGCAGCGCCTTGTTCGGCGGTCCTTTCGTCCATATATTCCTTATTGCGGCCATTCCGGTGTTTTGCCGCCAAAGGTGATCACGAACAGGATGTCCTCGATCTGGTCATTCGCAAAAAGATCCCTGACCTCTTCTTCGTCCTTAAAGGCCAGAGTCCACTTACCTATGGGGGACTTTCTGATCATAGCCGCCGCCCACACCCCTGCGTTACCCTTGCGCGTACTGGCAACTCCATCAACAGTCCTAGCCGCGCCGCCTATGTTTCCGGTACTTCCCAACTTCAGGTCAAGGTCAAACTCATCGGTTGTGCCTGACTTGCGGGCAATGTAGAGCGTGACGTGCTCGATCTCGAGATCCGTGACATTTGGAGGGAAGTCTTCTCGCCGCGTGCTGAACGAGACTGCCATCGGCTGCTGTGGATCCTGCACCAGATCGGGGTGATGCAGGTCGTACCAGGCATCAGCGAACTGGTGACGGAAGCTGAAGGGCCGGTCGGCGCTGACGCTGCGGTCAAGCTGCTGGATTACCTGCTGACGGTAGGTTTGGCTGTCGAGTGCGGTGTACTCGATGGTGATCAGCACGTCTGCAATGGTGCGATAATCGAAAGCATTAGCCGGTTTGGGCAGACGAAACTCCCAGGTCGTGTCCACTCCCAGCCCTTCGAATGGCAGTAGCATTTCGCCCTGACCTTGCATTTCCAGTTCGAAAAGCCCGGTGGCATTTTGCGGAGAGGTAAGCGCCACAGAATCTGGTCCACGGTTAACCACGGTAGTCTGGAAGAGCTGACCGCCGATGACCACACGTGATATGCCCGTAGTTGACAGTGTGGCCTTGACTCCTTCTATTGGCGGTATCAACGCAATGACTGAAGTGCGAACCCGCTTGATCAAGCGCAGGTAGTGGCCGGGAAAATCATGATCAAACAAGGTCATAGGCGTGGCGAAAACCATGACCCCGGTTTCACGAAACTGCTGAAACACTAAAGGATCAAGTCGCGCCAGGGAAATGGTTTTGGTCAGTTGCAGTTTCCGTTTGTCTGTTTCAAACGCATATTGGTCTAGCCTGTAGATGTCTTGGAGCAGACGTGCTGAACCGGTAAGACCGCGACGGTCGGTCACATTACCATTGTCATTGGTTATGCTGCTTCCATCACGCGGTGCATCCCAATAATCTGCTTGTATAAAAGCAGGAGGCATCTCCTGGCGTTCAAACGCAAGCTGGTTCTCCGCCAGCCGCGCTATACCGGTTGACTGCTGCAGGAAGTAGCGGTACACACCTTCCATGACACCGCTCATCCAGTCATAAAGTTCTGCACTGGTGAATTTGGTACTAAGAAATTCTATAACGTCATCGGCATGATTGGCCTGTATGTTAGCGATCTCCCGTTCCTGACCTGTTATACGTACACGATCTTTTGCGAGTGTGATGTGCTGGGTGCCGATTTGACTATCCTGCACGGAGAGACTCTTTTGAAATTCCCATTCCTGGCGGCGACGCTCTTGGAAGGTTATATTAATGGACGGGAGAAAAGTTTTACTCCTTTGCGAATTCTAAATTGCAGAACACTCTTTTTGTGAAGTGAAGCGAGCAAAATGGGTGTGAAACGATGAATGGATTTGTTATGCGTAACAAAGGGAAAGCCGTTCTCAGTAATCTCTGAAAAATTATCACGATGCGCTTCAAACAGCCTGACAAATTCTGCACTGACAGACCAAGTGTAATAGTTAATTCCCCTAAAATATTTTTTTAACAGAATACCTTATGGGATAAATGTTTTGGTGATACGGTAGTCAAACCGTATATTTCCACCATAATTGTTGGTTGCAGTAAAGGACCTGTTCTGGCTTCCTGTATAGAACTCATTGAATGGAAACCTGAATATTTGGTTATTGTGCTGAACCATATTGGCCGATCTGATCATAAATCTGTCAAATTCAGAAGCCGATTGATCGATAATCCATTCATATTCCACGAATCCTTTACCACCATAAACTACCTTATTCGTGTTTCCTGCTAATCCGGTTATAAATTCTCCCGATTCCAACAGATCAGCAAACTGCTGTTGATTTCTGAAAGTAGCACTATTATAGGTCACTTTTCCATAACCCGGATTTAAATGGGTTACATTCCGCAGGTCCACCCTGATTCTGATTTTCTCGGGTATCTGACAATCGTCCCGATATTCATAAATTGCATTATCAATAAGGATCACTTTTCTTTTACCATTCAGGGTCCTTGCTACAAAGGATATGGGAACAGCGGTAGTCACAGGTGCTTCCACAAAAAACCGGCTCCAGTCCAGATTGGCTACTGCTGCATTGGCACCTTCTTCCGTTCCTCCTGCCGAAAAAATTTTGGTAGTTCTCGACGCCAAAGCTGTCTGGAACTCGGTAGATAATTCCCCACCTGCATTTGCATATTGATCCCAGGAAGCATTAAGTGCCGCTTGCAATTTGACCCCTGACTCAACTGTTGTGGATGTTAAGGTAAATAGTAAAAATCGACCATAAGTCACAGATTCAATATAAAGAGGCACATTGTCAGCGCTCATCGTACCATTGCTTTCGAGTTTCTTGATATCCTCCATGGTAACGGTTTTGGATAAAAAATCTGCCGGAGTTTCAATCAGATCATCCGCTAAGCGCACGGTAAAGGCTTTTTGAACAAACTTGGCAATGACCGAGTGCGTATTGTATTTGAATTCAATACTTCCTCCTGCTTCTCCCGATAATTTGATTTTGCTCTTCGGTTCTGTAAATCCGCCACTGATCCCCATGGATAACATCGCCTGCATAAAGGTTGAATATTCTTCAATTCTTGTATCCATAATGCCTGCTCCGGTCTGAGCAGCTTCCGGCATTAATCCGGATTCGATCTGCATTTCTGAAATAGCCTGTTGGACTGTAACACTGTTTGTATTGTCTATTTCACGGTATGTCTGATTAATCGGCAGATTTGTATTGAGGGTAATTCCTGCCCTGTCTATGGTTATCAATCTCATATCACCACTTTTCAAACTGTTTCCTTCAATCAATGCTCCAGGCCATATTTTACCAAAATTTGTACCAACGGAAATAATATCCTCTGCGGAAACACTGATGGCTGCTCGGTATCTGTTACACGTTTGTGGAATATTCAGATCATTTTCCAATTCGACCGTTCCTATCAGGGAATCCCATTCCACAGGTATGGTCGGATCGATCCAGTCTGGGAACAGGTTTATATGTTCATTGATGGAAGATGCATCAGGGTTTTTACTTCCCAATCCGTTATCATCTTCTGAACATCCTGGCAAACACAGTATTAATAATGCTAATGGCAGTAACTTCTTGAAGTTTCTTAAATTTCTCATGGTTTTAGGATTTTGGTTTATAGTAGGAGAAAAACATCCTCCAGAAGTAAATTTTTAATCGATCGGTCACTTATTAGATAACAACAACGCCCTTTAACAACCGGAACAATATTCGCCGGGGTCGCTGAGAGCTTATAGGCACCGGATTCCAGCTTTGGCAATTCCAGCATCTGATTTATAAGATCCAATAACCTTGCAGCGTTAGCCTTCATGATATCCAGATGCTTGAGCAATCTGGGACTGGCGGCCTTGGCTAATATCATATCAATGGGACCCAGTATCAGTGTGAGCGGCGTCCGGAATTCGTGGATTATATTGGCAAGGAACCTGATTTTCATCTGGTCGATTTCCTGTTCCCTTTTCAGTAATTCCTTGTTCCTCCGTGTTGTTATCTCTGGTTGATGTATAAAAGAACTCCGAAAACCAATAACTGATAAGGCAACTCCTGTAAAAGTATGCCTCCTGAACCGCCCCGCCTTTTTTCCTTTTTCCAGGGTGACGATAGCCTGTTCTTTTTTCTCCGTTTCGTATTTTTTCCTGAGTTCTTCAAGATAGGCCAGGAGATCGACTCCCACGTTCCCCTTAGCGCGTATACTTTCAAGACTGTCAATTTTTGACGCGGTCGCAGGTAAAACTAACGGCGAAAACAAAACCACGAGGCATAAGGATAATATTTTCACTAAAATTAATTTTGCTTTATTTCCACGCTTGCTAATCCTACCCATTCTAAACATTTTCGGATTAAATATGTTTATGGCTAAAGGAATTCTGAGTTTACATGGCATTATTTAATCCTGTCACTCTAAACAGGTTTTTGTGAACCACCGGTGTTTGTCCGATTAAATACAATAATTATCAAGAGTATAGCTTTGTATGCCTATAAAGTTTTCTTTATCCGTATAAAATCCATATAAATTACCCATTTTACTTCTTTTCCCGAAGGATTGATAAAACAACAAAATCGTTTCTAAGTACTGATCTTCAATTTTTAAAATCTACTGTTTTAGAACTGTTCCGGATCGTTTATTTATCACGTTCTTTTGTTATAAGATCCAATTAATTCCTTTGCGCACTTTAAGAGTATTGGCAGTCCATCAATAGATAACAACATAGGGCCTTGAAGACACGACAGATATGCCCTCGGCCAAAAGACGAGACGGCTGACCGAGGAAATAAAAAACTTCCCGTATCCGTCTCTCAAAATCGCGACCATTGCACCTCGCACATCTCCCAACGTGAGGACTGGAATAGCCTCTGCTTTCTTAGGGCCGCTTACCAAAGACACACAATGGACATTATCCATGTATAAATGTGTATTAAATGCTTATTAACCGTTTATATTCGGATAATCTCATCAGTAGTAATTTGCCATCACGTTATACTGGTTTTTTTAAACTTCGTCACCTCAGTCACATTGGATGAGTGGAAACGATCAAATGAGAGAAATCCAAACTGAGAAGAAATCAAAATGGACCGGGAAAGGCAAAGTGGCCGATCAATTTTTATTTAATCTAAATTAATGCAAGTTAAAACCTTTAATAATAAAATGCAAGAAATTGTTGATTTTTTTTTTTAAATAAGTTATCCCCGCAATATGAAACCTTTCATTCCGGGAAAGCGTAATCAAAATCTGGTTTTCCAGGTTCATCGGTTAATCAGCAGATCAATTCCTCTAATAATAAATATTGCGTCAGCAACGGCATTGTTTTTATCAACACTCATCGTTGAAACTTCATCAAACTTTGAAACCTTTTCCTTTGTCTTTTTTCTTTCTTCTTTCGGAAATTTGATTGGCTATAAATTGGGCTCCAAAAGCACCGTCAATACTGACTCAAAAAGCCAGAAAGTATTATTCACTTTACTCTCCGTTGCTCTGCTTACAGGAGCATTAATATATATCCTGGCTGAAGGAGATCTTGCTATCTACGGCACTTTTGGAATCTTGTTTCTTTTTGGGCTGGCCGGTGTTGTTTATGTCCTGCGATCATAGTAAAAATAAGGATTAGATTGACAGCAATACCCCAGACCTGATAATGGCCTTGAAAAAACAACTGCAGAAACCGCGGCAT
>SKND01000012.1 GCA_007120695.1 Bacteroidales bacterium
CCCGGGGGGTGGAATTTATTACCGGGGGTGTTGAAGCAATTGATCAGTGGGAATCTTTTCCTGTTCTTGGTTCTGAAAGTGAGCTGGCTGCAGAAGAGCCATACTGGTGGATTCTCCCGGATGGTAAAAGCCTGATGGCTCTTTTCAGGGATAACCGCAGGAGCGGGTACCTGTACCGTTCATTTTCAATTGATAATGGCCGTAACTGGAGCCGACCCGTTCAAACAGATTTTCCTGATGCACGTTCAAAGTTCAACGGCCTCCGGTTAAGTGACGGAAGGTATGTCCTGGTTTCCAATCCTGATCCGAAAAAAAGAGATCCGCTCACAATATCCATTAGTGACGATGGAATGGTTTTCACCAAAATGGGTTACCTCGTTGGGGGACGTCATATTGATTATCCTCATGTAATTGAGCATGATGGATTTCTGTATATTGCCTTTGCAGGTTCAGCAAAGCAGATGATAGAGGTGCTTAAGATAAGGATCTCTGAGTTGGATTCAGTATTTAGTAATTTTTCTGATCAGGCTGTTTCCCCGTCGGAAGTAAAAACAAATTCGGTTGGGATGGAACTGGTTAAAATAAACCCCGGATCTTTTATCATGGGCTCAGAGGAAGGGGAGTATGATGAAAAACCTGTAAGTAAGGTTAATATTTCCAATCCCTTTTATATGAGTTCCACCCCGGTAACAAATGTCCAGTATGAACAATTTGACCCGCATCACAGAATGCTTAGAGGAAAACGGGGCCTTTCCAGTGAAGATGACGAAGCCGCCGTTTATGTTAGCTGGTATGATGCGGTAGCGTTCACCGAATGGTTAAGCATAAAAGAAGGGAAACCTTACCGGCTTCCTACCGAAGCAGAATGGGAATATGCGTGCAGGGCCGGAACGGAAACCCCTTATAATACAGGTGATAGTCTGCCGGTTATATATCACCTGAATCAAAAGAATGAATGGTACCCAAAGGAGGTTCCGTTAACTGTTGGAAAAACCCCGCCAAATCAATGGGGTTTGTATAATATGCATGGACTGGTTGAAGAATGGTGCCTGGATTGGTATGGGCCTTATACAGGTGATGAACTCACTAATCCGTTTGCTTATCATGATAGTGATTTCAGGGTCACCAGAGGTGGCAGTCACAATACCGACCTTGTTTTTTTGAGAAGCGCCAACAGAATGGGGATGATACCGGAGAATAAACATTTCCTTACCGGCTTCCGGGTAGTTCAGGCTGAAATGCCGGCCAAACTAACAGTGGAAAGTAAAGATCCAGAAAAATGGGCTGAACAGGTCAGCCAGTCCCCGTCCGCCTGGACCTCCCCCGTTAATATGACTGAACCGTATTTCAGTGAACCGATATATTTTCAGAAAATCCCTTCTGGTTCAGAGGGCCCACTTTATTCACAACATAACCACTGCCCTGATATTACACCTCTTCCTAATGGTGATCTTTTTGCTACATGGTATACAACTATTACCGAACAGGGGCGTGAACTGGCGGTAGCTGCAAGCCGGTTAAGGAGTGGATCGCATGAATGGGATGAGCCGGACCTCTTTTACAAAGTACCCGACAGGAATATGCACGCCACTTCAATATTATGGGACCGTTCAGGAGACCGGATTTACCATTTCCAGGGAATGGCGGTCAGCTACGGCTGGGGAGATCTTGCTCTGTTTATGAGAACCAGCGAGGATAATGGAGTTACCTGGTCAAAACCTCACTGGATCAATCATGAGCATGGTTTGCGGAATATGCCTATTGCCGGTGCTTTTAAAACATCTAATGGAGCTATCATTGTGCCCTGTGATGCCGTTACCGGAATGGAAGGAGGTTCTGCCATTCATATCAGCACCGATGATGGTATCACCTGGAATGATCCGGGGGCGGGAACTCCGCGACCGGAATTTGATGAAGGAAAAACCGGTGGCACAATAGCAGGAATTCATGCAGGATTGGTTGAACTCAAAGACGGGTCATTGATGGCCTTGGGAAGGGGTAATAACATTAATGGATATATGCCAATGAGTATATCTGAAGACATGGGCAGATCGTGGACTTACTCTGCCAGTCCTTTTCCCCCGATTGGCGGAGGTCAAAGACTGGTCTTAATGAGGCTTAACGAAGGCCCGCTTTTTTTTGCTTCCTTCACAGGCCTTCATGATGATGAAAAGGGAATGGAATTTGCAGATATAGAAGGCAATAAATACACAGGTTACGGACTATTTGTGGCCCTTTCGTATGATGAAGGGAAAACATGGAGTACCAGAAAATTAGTTACACCCGGAGAAGGAGAATTTGATGGAGGCGCATGGACAAGAGAATTCGTAACAGACGATACCCGGGCAGAACCCAGGGGTTATCTTGCTGCTACACAATCTCCGGATAATATTATTCACCTGATTTCCAGTAGGCTACATTACAGGTTTAATCTTGCGTGGATTGAAGAGTGATAAATATTGCAAAACAGGAATTAAATTGAATGAAAAAACAATACTAATGAAAAACACATTCAAATCACCTTTAAAAGGAATAATCCCTCCTCTGGTAACTCCTCTGCTTGATAATGATACCCTTGATAAGGATGGCCTGGAACGCCTTATCGAGCACACCATTGCAGGAGGGGTAAATGGTTTGTTTATACTGGGTACAACCGGTGAATTTGCCAGCCTTAGTTACAGTCTCCGGATCGAGTTGATTGAGCGTACATGTTTTCTGGTCCGCCACCGCGTACCTGTACTCGTAGGTATAACGGATTCTGCCTTTTCAGAAAGTGTCAACCTTGCAAGAGTTGCCTCCGACAGTGGTGCAGATGCAGTTGTTCTTGCACCTCCTTACTATTACTCATCCGGGCAGCCTGAACTTCTGGAATATCTTAAGAGGATAATGACCCGGATGCCATTGCCTCTTTTTATTTATAACATGCCGGTTCATACCAAGGTTATATTTGAACCGGCGACGGTCAGTACGGCTGCAGATATTGAAGGCATTGTAGGGATGAAGGACAGTTCTGCCAACCTTTCATATTTTAACCAGGTTCGTTATCTGCTAAGGGACCGGACTGATTTCACTTTTATGGTTGGTCCGGAGGAATTAACCGCCGAATTTGTCCTTATGGGCGGACACGGAGGT
The DNA here is from genome assembly GCA_007120695.1 of Bacteroidales bacterium. Lineage (GTDB taxonomy): Bacteria > Bacteroidota > Bacteroidia > Bacteroidales > PUMT01 > PXAP01. The sequence goes on from SKND01000012.1 coordinate 3,133, forward strand.
GTAAACGGCGGGGCTAATATGTTTCCAAAGTTGTACGTAGATCTCTACAAGGCCTCGGTTAACCGGGATTTTGAAAAGATAGTTCCTCTTCAGAACACGATAATGAAAATCAGCACTTCCATATACAATGTCGGGCATTACGGGTCCAGTTACCTTAAAGGTCTTAAATGTGCTTTATCATTAATGGGTATCTGCAGCGATTTTATGGCGGAACCTTTCAGGAAGTTCAAAGATCGCGAGAGACAGAAAATTCAGCAACTTCTTGAGGAATTTAATTATTCGGAATGGATATAAAAGTTTTTGCTTCATCGCTATAATCAGTACATAATGAAAGATATATGAGTAGAAAATTGAACTAATAATTTAAAGATAAGTTATGAGAAGACAAATGACCTTCCTGTTCACCCTTGTTATCTGGTTGGCATCATTGAATTCAGTTGTCATAGCCCAGCAACTTGAACGCCTTTCATACAATAATCGGGGATTGCTGGTAGACCTGGGTGTCGGTTTTTATGCATGGCCGCTTCCTACGGACTAAAATTAATAAGTTTATTAAAATATGGTCTTCAGGAGGTAATGATAATGTTTAGCTTATCCAAATAGATGTTCGATTAATGATATTTAAATTTATCAATTATTAATTAAACATCGATAGTTACAAGATGACTTTTCTGTCGAACAGCAGTAAATAAAATGAAAGCAAAATATGTTTGATAAAAGCTACAGGTGGTTGAATCCTCCACGTCATGATATAAAAGATGGTCAATTAATTGTTTTTACCTCACCTGAAACAGATTTCTGGCAAAGAACTCATTATGGTTTCCAAAAAGATAATGGACATTGTTATATAAAAAAAGTAAACTATAATTTTTCTGTAACTGTCAGAACCGAATCTTATCCAGACAAGCAATATGATCAGTGCGGATTAATCGTACGAAAAGATGGTGATAATTGGATTAAGGCATCAATGGAGTATGAAAATACTAATCATTATCGGCTGGGTTCGGTCGTAACTAACAATGGTTTCTCCGATTGGGCCACACTTGATATAAAGAATAAAACAGTCGTGATGTGGTATCGGATTCAAAACAATGAAAATGATTTTCTTATAGAATATTCATCAGATGGTAAAGATTGGAATCAGTTGCGGATTACTCATTTATTTAATTCCTTTAGTTATCTTCAAGTTGGCATTTATGCTTGCAGCCCTATGGATAGCAGTTTTACTGCCATATTTGATAATTACAAACTTGAAAAAAGTAACTGGAAATAATAATTGTTCGTCATCAAATGCCCAATTGCCAAAGCACACAAAATACCATGATAGTCACATCCGGTAAATAATGCTAAATGAGCAACATTCAGCATGTGAGTTCGACCGAAGGTCAATAAATCATGCGTGATATATGGGTTAGAAATACAGAATTTCAATTACCTGTAAGATGTAACACATTGATTATTAATTTGAATAACATAATTTATACGTATGAAGCCCCATGATAATGCGTCACACAAAAAGCTATGAATAATCCATACATTTTAAATTCAAAAACCTGTAACATGCTTGTAAGGTTGTCTTTAATTGGATTTTTTTTCTTTATTACTTCATGCCGGGAAGCTGAAACTAACAGGTTTCTTTTGCTTGACTCCAGGATTATTGCCGGTACCGAAAATGTCAGCCTTGTACCGGGAAATGTAATTAAGGATCCCAATAATCCGCTGTTTGAAGAGGAGTACTGGTCAGATTCTCCGAAAATATGGGAGGCACGTTATGATAATTTGTATCCAAATGTAATTTATGATAAGGAAGATAAATTATTTAAAATCTGGTACAAATGCTTTGTCAGAGATGCTTCATCTGAGTCTGTCCCTGTAAAGGAACGGCCAAAACACAAATATTCAACGGCCGGTGCCGGAAGGCAACGCGGAATTCTTTACGCCTGGTCTGAAGATGGTGTCAAGTGGATTAAACCGTCCCTGGGTCTTGTTGAATTCATGGGATCAGCTGAAAACAATATTGTAAAGCTTAATTTTGAAGGCGGAGTTTTTAAGGACAATAATGAGAGTGATCCGAAAAGAAGATACAAGATGTTTGGGAGAATTGACCGTCCAGAAAGACATATGGCCGTGGCTTTTTCTGAAGATGGCCTGGTATGGTCCGCTCCTTATCCGTGGCCAGAGCATAATGTTCAGGGTGATGCACATAATAACGCCATCTGGTCTCCGGAACTTAATAGATATGTCGGGATTACACGGATCTGGCAGGACAGGCAAAGAATTGCAGTCAGGACTGAAAGTGAAAATTTTATTAACTGGACTGAACCGGCAGAGGTCTTGAGGGGAAAGGGGATCCATGAGCAGATATATTCTATGCCAATATTTTATTATGCAAATGTATATATTGGACTGCCATCAATACTGAATGAAGATGATACCGTAGATACGGAATTAGCCTGGAGTCCGGATACCAGGATCTGGTATCGGATTTCACCCGGAACTGCACTTATTCCGCGGGGAAAAAACCTTTCAGATTATCCATACAGCGATTATGATGCCGGCTGCATATATGCTTCAGTTCCGGTAATTAAAGATGATGAGATTCTTATCTATTATGGTGGCAGCAATCACTTTCATACTAACTGGAGGGAGGGTTCATTGAACCTGGCCAGACTGAGACCGGACGGATTTGCAGGTTACAAGACTGCTGGCAATTCAGTTACCGGGAGAATTAAAACCGGTCTTTTTGATGTTGCCGGAAATGATTTCAGGATAAGTGCCGATATTGGACAACAAGGTTTTTTAAAGGTAGCCGTTTTTGATGAAACAGGAATGCCTGTTCCCGGCTATACAATTGAAGAAAGCCGGGTTATTACCGGCAATAATACTGATGCAACAGTTAAATGGAATGGTAAAAGTCTTGCAGCCCTTAAAGGGGAAAAGGTTGCTTTTGAATTTGTGTTTAAGGATGCAGTAGTTTATTCATTATCAGGTAATATAGATTTTAATTGATAGATATATACTCATAATTAACCAGATAAACCTATGAAATATCTTCTTATCCAATCCAAGAAATTCAGCCTCTTTTCACCCCTTTTGTTTATGGCATTTATATTGATTATTTTGTCCTGCTCAAGTGCAGATAATTATCCGGTTCATACCGGACCAATTTTCAATACCGAGATGATTTTCCCTATTCAGGATGAGCATGTTCATGGTTCCACAATTGTTGAATTTCCAAACGGAGATCTTCTGGTGGGATGGTTCCAGGGAAGTGGGGAACGCTGGGCAGATGACGTGAGAATTATGGGGTCACGTAAGAAGAAGGGACAGGATAACTGGAGTGAACCATTTTTGCTGGCGGATGTAAAAGAGTTTCCGGATTGCAATCCGGTGTTGTTTATTGACGGACAAGGCCGTCTCTGGCTGATGTGGATGACAATTATTGCGAACCAGTGGGAAACGGCCCTGCTAGTTTACCGCATCAGCGATGATTATATGGATATGGCCGGGGCTCCAAACTGGGACTGGCAGGATATTCTGCTGATGAAACCGGGTGGAAAAACAGAAAGGGGCATCCTGCCTGATGATCCTTTTGTTGCATCAGTTGAGAGGCAGCTTGAGGAGTATACAGAGTATGTCAAATCCGACCCGGGGAAAAGTCTCTATACCGAACTGTGGAGCACCCATGCAGAGAGGATTATTTCCATGGCAAAGGGACAAAATATGATCAGGGCGGGACGGATCTATGAACAGGATGGAGGATATGACGAGGTACAACTGGGGTACCCATATTTCAGGAGAATGGGCTGGCAGACAGGGAATAAACCCTTCATAACGGAAACAGGCAGAATGATAGTCCCCCTCTATTCAGATGGCTTCAGTATGTCGATTATGGCCTATACGGATGATTGGGGGGAGAACTGGAAATACAGCACACCTCTTGTAGGCAGCGGAAACATTCAGCCTGCAATAGCTCAAACCCCCTCCGGTGAGCTTGTGGCATATATGCGTGACAATGGTCCACCCCCCAAGCGGTTGCATATAAGCCGCTCTGCCGATAAGGGTGAAACCTGGTCTTTAGTGCAGGATTCTGATATCCCAAACTCCGGCACATTGTGCGATATTGTGACACTGGATAACGGCGACTGGATTCTGATAAACAACGATACCGAGGTGGGGCGCAGCAGGCTGACGGTTTCATTGTCAGAAGACGAGGGTGAATCATGGTCATTCAGCAGAAGCATTGCAGACGATCAGGCCACCAGGTCACATTATCCTGCCATTATTGCCGGCTCAGACGGGTTGTTTCATGTCTCCTACAGTTATTTCGCAGAAGGCAACAGAAAGACGATCAAATATTCAGTCTTTAATGAAGAGTGGTTGAAAAGTAATTAGCGATTTATCGATATTTCGGTATTTAATGCTTGAAGGCCATACCATAATTGGTATACCAGGAGACACTTAAGATCCGGCTTTCCGGTAGGCATTAAAACTGATTTACCATACACTTAGTTACAGTCCAAACTATGAGAACTGTGAAAGTGAAAAATATAAATAAAGAATTAATATTTTTTAAAATAATGAAACGAATAAAAAGAACATTTCTGTTATCAATAGCAATTCAAATTATTCTTACCACATCTCTTTACGCACAATTTACAGATTGGCGTAATGCAAAATTTGGTAATTCCATTTATACTCATGGTTACTGTGATCAGCCGTACGTTGTGGTTCTTGAAAACGGGAAATGGTTGTGTGTATTTACAACAAATGCCGGCCACGAAGGTAGTAAGGGACAACACATTGTAAGCTCCATCAGTGAAGACCAGGGAAAATCATGGTCCGATACTGTCAGAATTGAAAACCCTGGCCGGGAGTCTGCATCATGGGCCATGCCCTATCTTACAGATTTTGGCAGGGTGTATGTTTTTTATACGTATAACGGGGATAAAATTCATGAGCTTGGTGAACGGAAAAATATCAGGGAAGATATGCTGGGATGGTATTGCTATAAATACTCCGATGATGAGGGAAAAACATGGTCGGAACGATACAGGATAGATGTGCCAAACAAACCGGTTGATTTAAATAATGACTGGAATGGAGATGTACAGATATTTTGGGGCATTGGCAAGCCAATTGATTTTGAAGGAGGAATGATGCTGGCATTCACAAAAATTGGCCAATACATGCTTGACTACAGCGAGGGATGGTTGCTTCATTGTGAGAATATAAACAAAGAGAAGAATCCCCAAAAATTAAAATTTGAATTACTGTCGGAAACAGATACAGGAATAAAAAATCCGGAGCTTGGAGTTATTAACTCAGAACAAAACATTTTCCAACTCAATGGTGGGACACTCTATAGCATGCACCGGACCATTGCCGGGCACCCTGCCGAGTCCTATTCCACAGATGGCGGGAAGACATGGACAACTTCACAGCCACCCGTATACGAAAACGGAATTAAGCTAAAAAATCCAAGGGCCTGCCCCAGGATATGGAAAACCGGCAACGGGAAATATCTTTTTTGGTATCATCATCACGGAGGATGGAATTTTAATTCCAGGAATCCGGCCTGGATAAGCGGAGGTATTGAAAAAGACGGTA
>SKND01000293.1 GCA_007120695.1 Bacteroidales bacterium
AAACAGTTAAGGAGTTATGGTCGAAGACCTACAACACCGAGGGCAAACCCGACTGGTCACACATCATCCCATACTACACAAATGACATCTGGTTCAGGGATACTGTCCAGGAGCTCCGGGGTATCGAAGAGTTCACTGCTATGACCGAAAGGCTGACGCAACGCTCGAAAGATCTTTCGATGAATACAGGTGGTCAAACATACTGGCCATGATCAGAAACAGCCGTTCAGCGCCGGCGATATGCAACGAGGACTTCAAAAACAGGCTGGTATATACCTTACAAAAAGAGCAATAACCATCGACGGCTTCGAAATGGTATTCGTGGTTCACTATCTCTCCTCCTTTATCATCAATTACACTTTGATGCCCAAACTGATGGCACAGCAAAAGGCCCGGTTTACAAATGGTTCAAGAGGAACTTACTCGACAGATCATTAAGGTCGCCCGGCATTTCGGCCGAAGCATTGTACTACCTCGGAGCAGCAAAAGAGCTTGAAAAGGTTAGCGGTAAATTTTTCAGTCTGACCACCGAAGAGGAGCCGGCACCCCCGGCCCTCGACAGAGAGGAGGCATATGAACTTTGGGATATATCAGTTAAATTAGCCGGACTGGAAGAGATAAAACCTGAAAGAGCGGCAGCACATCAACCTGATGATCAGGCAAACTGAATAAATATGGCTGAACAGAAATATGATGCAGTGGTAGTTGGCGGAGGTGTCGCCGGTTTGACCGCAACGATTTACCTGGCCCGTGCCGGCAGGAAGGTAGTGATGATAGAAAAGAACGGGGAATGCGGAGGCCTTGTAAACACATTCAGCCACAACGGTTATAAATTTGATACCGGAGTAAGAGCGCTGCTCGATGCCGGTATCATCAACACCATGCTGAAGGACCTTAAGATCGAACTTGAGGTGGTCAGAAGTCCGGTTTCACTTGGCATCGGGAATGAGGTGCTAAACATTGAAGATAAAAGCAGCCTTGATGATTACCGCAACCTGCTAAAGAGATTCTACCCCGAAAGTGCCGGAGAGATCGATGAGGTTCTCAGGATTATCCGGAAGATAATGAAGCACATGGATGTGCTATATGGAATTGAGAACCCTGTTTTCAAGAATCTTAAGCGCGATGTAGGATTCATCTTCGGAAAGATACTACCATGGTTTCCCCGGTTTCTCTTAACAGTGAGAAAGATAAACCGTATGAACGCTCCTGTTGAGGAGTATCTGAAAGGAATAGTGACCAATCCTTCTCTCAGGGATATGATAGCGCAGCATTTCTTCAAAAACACCCCGTCATTTTTTGCGTTAAGTTACTTTTCACTCTATCTCGACTATTTCTATCCCATTGGCGGTGTAGGCAGGCTGGCGGAAGCTTTACAGGAGAAACTTCTCAAACTAGGTGGAGAGATAAGGACTGAGACCACTGTAGCCCGGATATTTCCTGATGAACATATTGTTAAGGACGACCGAGGGATAAGCTATGAATATAAAAACCTTATCTGGGCTGCCGATCTGAAGACACTCTACAAAATAAGCGAAACAGGAAAGCTGCCGCCAGAGGTCAGGAAGAGGATTGAGGATACCAAAGATAAGTTCCTTGCAAACAGGGGCGGTGATTCGGTTTTCACCCTTTTCCTCGAGGTTGATGAACCGCTTGAAAGCTTTGCCAAAATCGCCCATGGCCACTTTTTCTATACACCTTCAACAAAGGGATTAGGTGAAACCCACAAGAAGGAGCTGGATGATCTGCTGAATAATTTCACTAAGGCCGGAAAAGAAGCTGTGCTTTCCTGGCTCGACAGGTTTACCGCCCTGAACACCTATGAAATTTCGATTCCCGGCCTCAAGGACCCGGCCATGGTTCCCCCGGAAAAAACCGGGGTGATAATAAGTCTACTTGCGGAATACGATCTGTTCAGAAAAGTTGAGGAAGCCGGTTGGCTTGAGGAGTTTATTGGCGAATTTGAGGACCGCATTTTGAAGGTTATATCTGGCTCAATCTACCCTATGCTAAAGGATAAGGTGATTCATCACTTTTCATTCACCCCGGTGAGTATTGAAAAGAGAATCAATAGTTCTGAAGGGGGTATTACAGGCTGGGCATTCACCAAATCGATGCCGGTTATCAATAAGATACAGATAGCCGACCGGTCGGTGATGACGCCTATACCATCGGTCTATCAGGCCGGACAATGGGTTTATAGTCCGGGAGGCGTGCCAATGTCAATACTCACCGGCAAGCTGGCAGCCGACAGGGTCCTGAAAGGAGCAAAGGCAGGTCTCAAGTAACAGTCCCGTTAAATTAAATTCCGCCGGAAGTAATGTCCGGAAGCCTTACCGTTTTCTGCCTTAACTGCTGCAATAACTGCGGCTGCATCCAGATTACCGCTTACAACATGATAGGTAAGGATTTTTGATAACTGATCCTTGTTCTCAGGCTCGAGAAGACCCTCTACGATTCCTGCAGGAAGCTTTGCAAATGCCGCATTTGTCGGTGCAAAAACCGTGAACGGACCATCACTCTTCAGTGTGGATACCAGATCAGCCGCCTTAACCGCAGCAACCAGCGTTATATGATCGGCTGAACCAACAGCTCTATCAACAACATCATTACCCTGACCAAATGCACTCACAGTAAAAAGTGAGGCAACCATAATCTTGCCCGTTTACTTTTCTATCGTTGGAAAAACTCCTTTGATCGACAAGAAGTAGATGGTTTGCAACCCCCTTAATCCCCTATCCGCCTCAATTCATCATCAATGGCCGAACGGCTTCTTTGCCGGGCTTTTGACTGCTGGTTGCCGAAGTTCCAGGTTAAACTGAATCCAAAGCGTTGGTTGTCAAATGTTCTGACACCATCCGTTACAATGCCGCCATAATTGCTGTTATAATAGTAATCGCTGTTGGTTCTGAACACATCGTTGCCGGTTAATTGCAGGATCAGCGTCCTGTTAAAAAAGGCTTTTCTTAAACCAACATCCATTCCATGGAAACGCTCTACTTTTATAGAACCTCTCCAAATAAGGGGACTGTGATAATAGTAGGTCAATTCCAGTCCAACCCCCCCTGGCAGTTTGAGCATATTCTGCATGCGAGCATTATAGAGATTTGCTTTCAGGTCTATAACAGTTCCATCCATATCGCCATTGTAGGCTGAATAGTTGTAATTGATGTATGTGTTGAACTGCCACCATTCAAACGCCTGCACAGGATAAGTAATCGATAATCCATTATTGGTAACCTTATCCATGTTGCGTGGGGTAAGAATGCTGCCTCTTTCGCCCTCTATAATAAATATATTGGCAAAAAAATCGCGCGTTATACTGTAAGTATTAGATATAACCAGTCTCCTTTTCCAGGAATACGATACCTGGTAATTAGTGATGAAATTAGGCTGAAGAAACGGATTTCCTTTCGAGGACTGGAGTTCGCTCATTTTATATTCAAATGGGTTTAAAGACTGATAGTTGGGTCGATTGATCCGCCGGCCAACACTTGCACTTATTACACTGTTCTTCTGATTGTTGTAGGATATGCCAATATTGGGAAAGAAATCGTTGTAGTTTCGGTCTACCCTGTCATCAAGCGTGGGTATCTCACTTTCAAGAACCCCAAGTGATGTTGTATTTTCCATCCGGATGCCCGCATTCAACGAGATGTATTGGTTGGGGGTAGCATTCATCATAAAATAAAATGCAGCCACATTTTCCTGGTAGGTAAAGTCGTTGCTGCGGGTTACATCAAAAACAGGAGCGGCTTCGGTAATATTAAAATATGCCAGACTATTGTCGGTGCGTATGAAAGAATACTTGGCCCCGGTAGAAAAGGTGAGAAAACTGAATTTTTTCTCGTAGTCGAGCATCGCTGATAAAATATCGATATAGGTATCGGTGTCATACCGACTATTGACCGTTCTGATAATTCCATCCCTGGCCTTGTCATAATACGTATTGGGTTGCTCAGTATCACCTTTGACGGCATACTTGCCAAAGCTCATATCTGCCGAAATACTGGACGTGCTTTCAGGAACATGGCGGTAGTTAAAATTAAGCATATAGTTCTGTGATGGATCCACCTCAATGGTTTGAGCAAATAAAAATTCAATCGGGGTATTGTTTTCAGCCTCAATAATTCCTGTATTGTTTACCCGCAAGCCACTTCTGTCTGTAATAAACACCCTGCCATCAATGCTTATGGAGTTTTTTTCATTGATCGTATAGTCCAACCCACTGGAAAAATTATATCCCCTTCTGTGATACAACCCATCCGTGACATTATCAAGTACAAACCCACTTTGCTCGGTTATCACTTTAAAATCATCCTGAAAATCTGAATCCGTAACGGATATGTTGGCATTGAAAGCCAGTTTGTCCGCATTGTAATTGAAAGTTGTTCCCAGGTTACCACGGCCATAATTCCCCTGCGAATAGCTGGAAACCAGGTTCCCGTTAAACCCGGAAAAGGTGTTTTTCTTCATCACAATATTGATTATACCGGCAGTCCCTTCAGCATCGTACCTTGATGAGGGATTGGTAATGATCTCAATGGATTCAATGTTGTCGCTGCGCATTCCCTCAAGCATATTGGCAAGGTCTCTCCCTGAGAGTCTTGACGGGCGGCCATTGATGAAGATCTGCACTCCCGACTTACCCTGCAAACTGATGTTATTATCCATATCCACCACTACTCCTGGTGCTTTCTCCAGCACTTCAAGCCCATTGGTTCCAGAAGCATTGGCGCTGGCCGATACATTATATACCATCTTATCAGGATGAATTTCAATCAGGGATCTTTCGGCGGTTACAACTACTTCGCCAAGCTGATTAATAGCCGGGGAAAGTGCAATGGGGTCAAGCACCCTTATTTCATTTGTGCTGATGGTAATTGTAGGTGATATGTATGTCTGGTATTCGATGTTCCGGATCTGCACAAAATATTCGCCGGGAGCGACATTTTCCAGCACAAATGAACCATCTTCCTGGCTAAGTGCTCCTTTTACAAGCACGGAATCCTGGTTGAGCAACACAACGGTTGAATATAGGGCCGGATCATTATCAGGATTATAGACATATCCACTAATTTGAGCATGATTCTGCTGAGCCATCAGTTCACAATTGAAAAATGGCAGGATGATCACAAAAACGGATAAATATTGGAAGAGCTTCATTTGTTTATAGTATTTAAATTAATTATTCTTGTTTCCTGTAAATCATATACCAGTTGATGTAATGGATTTTTGACTCAGGAGTTTGCATTTCCTCCCTATCTTCTTTGGTCAGGATGGGGATCATTACGTCATCTCCCGGCTGCCAGTTGGCCGGAATTACTATATTATCCTGACTTTGTTGGTTTTGCAATGCTTTAAGGGTTCTGAGTATCTCATCAGTATTACGCCCCACCTCATTTGGATAAAAATAAAACGCCCTGATGATGTTATCGGGGCTGACAAAGAAAACCCCTCTTATACTTTGGCCGCTGTTGGATCGTGGGTCAATCATGCCGAAGCTTCGCGAAATAACCGCCGAGCTATCAACGACCAGAGGGAAATCGATGGTAACCTTTCCCCTTCCTTTATAGTCAATACTTTCAAGATCTGACTTCCAGTTTTGATGCGATGCCATACGATCAACCGAGATCACCAGCAGTTGTGCTCCCAGTTTTTTAAACTCATCCTGAACATAGGCAAGCTCCAGGATTTCTGAAGAACACACCGGTGTGAAGTCGCGCGGATGAGCAAAAATTATTTTCCAGACACGGCCAAAATCATCAGGAAATGATACAGGCCCATTGGTTGATGCAGATTTAAATGAAGGCGCCTGCGAACCAATTAAGGGAATATGCTGATCCCCGCCTCTTTGCGCCATAGAGGGATTAAATAAAAGGGTGATTAACCCAATGATTAGAACTTGATTTTTCATGTGCAACATTCTTTATTCTGTTTATAATGTGAATATTCATGGAAGTTACCGGTGGCAGCATAGCTCTTGGATATAGGATTTCCGTCTTCTTCCTCAGTTAAAAATTAACCGTGTCAAAAGTACTCTGGGTAGTGGCAAATGTTGTAGGATATATATTGCAAAGAGTTGTATTTTTCTGCAAGAAAGTCTGACAAACAGGGTCACACCCACCCGGTGCATTTAAAGGAAGTGACTGCCTGAGTTGAGGTTGTAAGATTTGGAGAAAAAAAAGACTCTTAATTAAGGTCTGCGTATTCGGAAGGGCTGCATCCAAATTGTTTTTTAAATGCGCGCGAGAAATAGGCATTGTCGGAAAAGCCTACACTGTAAGAAATTTCGGAAACTGATCCGGCCTTTTGCACAAGCAGGTCTGCCGCCCTTTGAAGACGGAGAGAGCGTATTAGCTGACCGGGAGGCTGATCAATCAACGCATTGAGTTTACGGTTGAGTTGTGAAACACTCATGTTAACATGGTCAGCAAGTCTGTCAACAGAAAATTGTTCATCTTCAAAATGCGTTTCAATGGTTTTAACGATATTTTCCATAAATGCCTGGTCAACAGAAACAGAAGTAACCTCAGATGGCCTGATGACCGTAGATCTGCTGAAACGTTTCCGGAGTTGTTCGCGCTGATGAATCAGGTTTTTAACTGTGGCCCTAAGTTCTATCGCACTGAAGGGTTTGGTAAGGTAGGCGTCAACACCTGATTCGAGTCCCACAATTTTATCGTCAAGCGCGCTCCTGGCTGTTAACATGACCAGGGGGATATGGCTGGTTTTCTCATTGATCCTTATCGCTTTGCAGAATTTATAACCGTCCATTTTCGGCATCATCAAATCCGTAATGATGAGATCGGGGACTTTTTCCTCGGCCATCAAAACCCCCTCTTCGCCTTGACGCGCCTCATTCACCTGGTAATCATCTACGAGCTGCTCGCGGATATAGGATCGCACATCATCGTTATCTTCAACAATCAAAATGATTTTCCTGCCTTCAACTGCCGGTCTGTCGCGATAATCTGCCTCCGCCAAAAATTCAGTTTCGTCATTAGCGCTAAGAGTTTCTTCCAAAGGAGTTTCAAGATCTGTCGATATATCTTCTCTGGCATAATCAGAAACATTGCTTTCCACAGGCAGGCTCAGGATAAATTCGGATCCTTTATCCACAACACTCTGTACAGCCAGTTTTCCTTTATGAAGTTCAACAAGTTCTTTGGTAAGTGCCAGTCCGATTCCTGTGCCTTCATGCTCCCGGGTGCTTGACCCGTCTACCTGGTAAAACCGGTCAAAGATATTTCCCAGCCTGTCCTCCGGAATTCCATAACCCGTATCTATTATGCTTACAGCGACCCGATCATTTTCTTCCAAAGTAATCGTGACGGTAATTTTGCCCATTTCAGGGGTAAATTTGAAAGCATTCGACATGAGATTGTAAAACACTTTTTCCATTTTACCGGGATCAAAAGACACAGGAATATAGTCCGCCTGAGATTCAAATCCAAGTTCAACTTTTTTGGTGAATGCCATTGATTCAAACGAAAAGAAAAGACCTTTCAGAAAAGAAACAATATTGTGCGGTGATGCTTTGAGCTCCATGCTGCCAGCCTCCAGTTTCGACAGATCAAGCAACTCGTTGATCAGGGTTAGCAAACTTTTGGCATTACGGTTGGCTACCTGGAGTTTTCGCTTTTCCTTAATTTCTATGCCGGAAGACATCACACTCTCTGTCTGTCCCAGAATCAGGGTGAGCGGGGTTCGGAATTCATGCGAAATGTTGGCAAAAAAGTCCGACTTCAATTGGTCCAGATTCCGGAGCGAATCTGTGGTCACTTTCTCGAGCTTCAATTGGTTCCGAAGTTGAATTCTATTCATTTCATATTGCCTTATCCCAAAAAGAGCCAGAAAGACTAACATCAGGTATAAAACAATTGCCCACCAGGTAAACCACAAGGGCGGGAGCACCTTAAAAACATAGGTTATGGGTTCACTATAAACGCCATCCGGACTCCTGGTGCGGAGTTTAAAAGTATAGGTTCCCTGCCTGAGGTTACTATACTCAACAGTAGTCATATTACTCAGCGGGCTCCAATGCTTGTCGCTTCCCTCGAGCATAAACTGGTAATGAACCATAAACGGTTTAGCAGTTTCAATACCCACAAAATCAAAACTAATACTGTTGTGTCTGTATGGTAACACCAGGTTTTGGGGAATCGCATTGAACGGACTTATATTATCGAAGCTTATTTTCCTGTATTTACTGATCAAAGTGTCACGTTCGCTTTCAGTCAATCGCCTGCCAAATACATTTAATTCGTCATGCACATAAGCAGGAATGCTTCCCGGCGGTCCGCTAATATCGCTTTCTGAGGCTCTTGCTCTCTGGAGGCTGCGCCAACTGATCTTTTCATGATTAATGCCTATACTCTGGATAATCATATGCAGAGCCTGGCTGTTTCTGCGAACCTCACTATAGTCAAAACGTACCAGTTTATCTCCCGTTCCAGCCCAGACATGTCCACGGTTGTCAATAATCATTGTGTAATTGTTGCTGACATCTTTTATCGGGTAGCCGGTTTGCTCATTAAAACTCTCAATGCCTCCTTTTGCAATCTTTTGCCTGTCCGCACTTAATCCGCCTTTGAGAATTGTAAGCCCATAGCTCGTACCAATAATAATATTGCCATCGTCATCTTCCAGAATACCATAAACCACATCGTTTGGAAGGCCATGAGATGTGTTGTAGTTTTCAAAAATGTTTTGCTCAATGTGTGAA
>SKND01000373.1 GCA_007120695.1 Bacteroidales bacterium
ACAGCTATGAAGCATCTTACTTTAATTATATTGCTTTTAACTACAGTCTTCGTGCCAGGAAAAACTCCTGCATCAGAACCGGAAGATTTTATTAATGTAGGAGGCGCCTTACGTTTCAATTATAACCTGTCATCATGGAAAGACGGACAGAAGAAACGCCTTGGAGATTTCGGCTACGATATGTTCAGGATAAATGTACTTGGCTCGGTAAAAGGCATAAGGATCAACTCCGAGTATCGTTTCTATGCACCGGATTTCGGTGGAGGAATGCTTAAGCAGGGTTGGTTTGCCATTGATTTGTCAGAAAATTCGGAGATGCAACTTGGCTTGCAACAAGTACCCTTCGGTATTCAGCAATACAATTCGCATAACTGGTTTTTTAACCTTACCTATTACCTGGGGTTTGAAGATGATCATGACATGGGTATCAAATACATCTTTGATAAAGGATCATGGCAAGTTCAGACCGCTTTTTACCTGAATGCGGAGGATCTGGTTTTCGGTGATGTTCCAGCCAGTCCCAACCGTTACTCATACGATGTTGCCGGAAGGAACAAGGAAACGAATCAGATGAATATCAAAACCATCTACCGTACAGGGCACGAAAACCAGGTCGAACTTGGCATGTCATTACAAGGAGGGCTTCTTTACAACCTTGACACTGGTAAAAGCGGGAACCACCTGGCCGGTGCTTTTCATGCAGAGGCTTTACCTTTATCCTCGAAATGGGGAATAAAGACACAGCTTATGACCTATCAGTTCAGGCCTGAAGGCGGACCCGGTGAAGATCCGGATATAATTGAGATGGGAGCCTATGGTTCAGTCTATAACGTTGCAGCTTCCGGTACAATTATCTCCGCAGCAATCTCACGGCGGATAGTTTTTAATGAAAGAGTTATTGATGCAATTACACTTTATAATGATTTTGCATTATTGAAGAAAAATATATCAGGGTTTGAGAATACATTTATGAATGTTGCCGGTGCTATGATAGCGGCAGGACCTCTTTACATATATGCAGATATGGCTCTTGGGTATAATCATCCCTGGCTGGGCCCGGAATGGACCAACTCTCTTTCATCAGGGACAGATGGCCCTACCAGGTGGCATAGCAGGTTCAATATAAATTTCGGCTATTATTTTTAAATCAAATTAACGGCTTAATATAATCCGGTTACATAATTTTCTCACGTTCCGGACGTAATCCCCTTACCCACTGATTTACCGTAAACTCATTTTTCTCAATCCAGGTCCTTGCTCCCTGCTTTGGGTCTCTGCTTAGCAGAACTTCATACAATAATTCATTTATCTGTTTCTCCGAAAGGATCATTCTCTCAAAAAATTTGGCTGCGCGCGGATGACTTTCTGTAAATCCGGACCTTGCAATCGTATGAATATCCTCATTCTCAGTAAAAATCCCAAGGGGATCGGCAAGATATTTCAGTTCATACCTGAAAAATAACCAGTGTGGTTCCCATCCGGTAAAAACCACCGGCTCCCTTCTTTTTATTGCATCTTCAACTCTTCCAGACATCTCTTCATCTGAGAGTATTAATAATTCATTAACGAGCCCGTAACTTTCAATTGCCCTCAAGGCATTCACCATAATTCCGGCACTGCTGTCAATTCCGACAATCGGCCTGTTGTAAGACCTAATTATGTCTGAAATGGACTCTTCCTCCATATAGACCGGCACTACAAGCCCCGTCCTGGCATTTCTGTAATTGGGACCAAGATCCTCAAGGTCATCCTTATAAAGCAACATGAAAGCAGCATGAGTGTAAGGAACCCAGGCGTCAGCAAAAACATCGGCTTCGCCCAACGCCACTTCCATAAATGCAGTATCTACATCTGTAAGTTTGGTTATAACTTCATATTCAAGTCTCTCCTCAAGCAATAATTCAGCAAGATGTGTAAGTGCAACGCTTTCTGCCCAGTCAGTGTAATTGATATAAATTACACCGGCCGGATCATCACTCTCTCCGGTCGTTGTTCTGCAACCTGTGATTACAAACAAAAAAAGAAGTAAGAATAGAAGCGGTTTATACATGATTTTAAATTTTAATCAAAGATTGCTTTGAGGATACCTACAGATTTTCCCAGATCCTTGACAACCATAACAGGAATGCTTTTTTCACTTCCGACCAGTTTTTCAGATGTACTGTCCAGTATCAGGTTTGCCAGTGGCGATTTAATTTTTGTGCCCGTGAGTATAAGATCAAAATTATTCTTTATTGCGTGATTGTATAACAATTGTGACTCATCAGACTGGATTTCCAAAGAGTAACTAATTGGAGGAGGATCGGCAACTTTCATCCTGGTTACAAACTTGCTGTACTCCTTATCCACTAACTGGCCCAGTTGTATTTTTAGCTTTTTAATATTCTCCGGTGTCTGTTTCGGAAAATAATTTAACGGAAGCTTATAAACATGATGACATTCGACCAGAGCCCCGGTATAAACCGATAATGATTTTGCCATAAGAAGGGTTGTATGCGCCATTTTGGAAAAGTCCATCCTGACAAGTATTTTACTTATCTTCGGTTGACTGGTTTCATTTATTACCAAAACAGACGAAGGCACAAGCCCAACAATTTTCCTTGCTACGCTACCTTCTCCAACATATCCGACTTTCTTTCCAAATACAGTGAGATCTATCTTGTTTTTCCTGTTGAACTGGACTATCTTTTCTGTAGTCATTCCTTTTTCTATAACAAGGCTTATTTCTGTTTCACCTCTGAAAGACAACCCGCTTTCTATTCGCTCGTCAAGTTCTTCACGCACTGCATCTTCCAGGTCACCTCCACTATCATCGAGAGATTCCATAATTTCAACCGGTATATCATATGTTTCCATAACATGAATAAATACAACTTTCCCCGGTTTGAAGGTCCTTATAATAAAGTTTGAATAACTTATCAGGAAATGATCCATTTCCGTTAGGTCCAAACAGATAAGTACGTTATCAAATTTATTCATCAGTTTACTGTTTTTTCTGTTTGTTTTGCTCCCTTTTAATTACCATTTTATGTATCAGATCCTGGTATGATTTTTTCTCTTTCTCAGATTCAAAATGATCCATTTTGTTTCTTTCTTCTCTTAATCCTCTGACGAGACTGTAAGCCATAATGATGAGGATTAATGCGAATGGCAGGCCTGCTATTATAGCAGCGGTCTGCAATGCACCCAATCCCCCTCCTATCAACAAGACCGCTGCTACAGCCCCCTCCGTAACGGCCCAGAATACCCTTTGGGGTACTGGAGCATCAAGTTTTCCGCCTGCTGTGAGACTGTCAATGACCAAAGAACCCGAGTCTGATGAGGTAACAAAGAAGCTTGTAACAAGCAATACTCCTACAACAGATGTAACAGTGGCAAAAGGAAATTGCTCAAGTAAAACGAACAGTGATGTAGCTACATTGCTCTGGACTGCCGTTGCCAGGTCTGCTATACTGTTAAGTTCAAGAAAAAGCGCAGATCCTCCGAATGAGGAGAGCCACAGGAAGGTAATTATTGTGGGGACTATAAGGACTCCAAGAATAAACTCCCTGATAGTTCTCCCTCTGGATATCCGGGCAATGAACATACCGACAAATGGAGACCAGCTTATCCACCATGCCCAGTAAAAAACTGTCCAGCTTTTCTGCCAGTCAGACTGCTGATATGTTTCTGTCCAAAAGCTGAGCTCAAAAAAGTTTTGAAGATAAGCTCCTGTATTTTGCACAAAAGAGCCCATAATAAACAGTGTTGGTCCTACAAAAATTATAAACAGCAGGAATATTGACCCTATAATTATATTCATCTGGCTTAGTCTCTTAACACCTGCACTTAATCCTGCTACAACTGATCCGGTAGCAGCGGCAGTAATAACTGCTATCAGTATAACCTGCAGCGTTGTATTATCCTCTATACCGGTCAGATGACTCAGCCCTGCACTCACCTGCTGCACACCCAGTCCGAGAGAAGTCGCCAGGCCGAATAATGTTGCAACAACCGCAAGTATATTGATCGATTTTCCCAAACCCCCATGTATTCTGTCCCCTATCAAAGGATAGAATACCGAACTTATTGTAAGCGGCAACTTTTTGTTGAATGTAAAGAAAGCCAGCGACATTCCCACCAGTGCATAAATGCCCCAGGCATGAAACCCCCAGTGCAAAAATGTATATTGCATTGATTTCTGTGCGGCAAAGACAGTACTTCCGGTGCCGCTGGGCGGAGAAACAAAATGCAGTACCGGTTCACCAACACTCCAGAAAAGAATTCCTATTCCCATTCCGGCACTGAACAACATGGCAAACCATGCTGTACGTGAAAACTCAGGCTCTGAATTAGTGCCTCCAAGCCGGATATCTCCGAATTTTCCAAATGCAATAGCCAGCGAGAAAATAAGAAAAAGGTTCACAGCAAGTACAAAAAACCAACCTCCATTTTCAGAAATGGTATCCTGGATAGCAGCAAAAATCTGATCCATCGGATCACCAACTATTAGTGTAACAGAAATGAATAGAGTTATCAGTATTGCTGAAACCCAGAATACCGGCGGATCAACATCAAAGGAGCGGTTTTTATTTCCCTTTTTTCTCTCCCTGACAGAAATGTTTTTATTCTTATCTAATGGCATGTTTATATGATGTATCCATAATTAATAGCACAATTTATGAGGATTAATTAAAAAAACCAAAAACAATTTTTCCGGGTTTCGAGGTTAATAATAATCTGTTCAACCCGGCAGAAAGTGAACTTATCAAAATATAAAATCAACACAAAACTTTTAAAGCTCATATTTGTATACTTATATATAAAAATATTGAGTAACCCGGACAATTAACTTACAATGCCTGATAATAATACGGTTAAGAATATTACTGTCTATCTGGAAGAGTTCAGTAAAGGCAATAAAATGGCTTTCAACAAACTCTTTCCAGTTGTTTATCGTGAGTTGCGAAGGAATGCCCATAGTTTAAGGTTTCGCTTTTTCGATATGGAAACACTTAATACAACAGCTATAGTTCATGAAACATACCTTAAGCTACTAAAGTCGGGATCGGGAAATTTTAAAAACAGGTCACATTTCTATTATATTGCCGCAAAGGCAATGAGACAAATTCTTGTAAATGCATCTCTTAGAAAGAGATCACTCCGAAGAGGAGGAGATGAAAAGCCTTTATCCCTTGAAGAGATAAAGGACTACGTACAGTTGAGCGATCAGACATCAGAAGAACTTCTGCTTGTTAATGAAGCACTTGAAAAACTTGAGGTCAGAAGTGACCGCCAGGCCAGAATTGTCGAGTGCAGATTTTTTGGAGGCATGTCGATAGAAGAAACAGCATCAGCACTGGATATTAGTCCCGCTACTGTTAAACGGTCATGGAATGTTGCAAAGACATGGCTTTATACAGAGTTGAATGAAGGATAAACAATTCTTTTATGAACATTGCAGATGAGTACTGGGACAGGTTATCGGTTCTATTTGAAGTATGTCAGGATGCTCCTCCTGAAATATGGGACTCGCTAATAGCAAAGCATGGAGAAAAAAATGCTGATATTATCTTCGAGGCCAAAAGGTTGCTGATCAATAAAACAAAGGCCGGAATATACTTTAGCTCTTTCAGAAAAAGGATTGAAGCTGATCTGGAAGGGAATGAACAAAAGAGCGGATTGCAAAAGGGTGATATAATTGATAAATTCAGGATTATCAGGCCTATCAATCATGGCGGAACCTCAAGTGTTTATCTTGCCGAAAGAGCGGACGGTCAGTTCAGTCAAATAGTTGCAATCAAGTTGATGAATCATTCCTGCCGTGCAGGCAATGCAGAAAAAATTTTAAGAAAAGAACAGCAGATACTGGCCGGTTTAAACCACCCGAATATAGCGCATCTCTATGACGCTGGAATTACTGAAAAAGGCGGTATTTACATTGTCATGGAATATATTGAAGGATTACCTTTGGACCGTTATTGTGAACACAACAACCTTAGACTTTATTACAGGTTGAAACTCCTTTCCCAATTATGTGATGCTATACAATACGTTCATAAAAACTTTATTGTTCACCGGGATATTAAACCTGACAATATTATTGTAAACAATCAGGGACATATAAAACTGGTTGATTTCGGCATTTCTGCGATTATTGAGCATGAGATGCATAATTTCGACGGTAAATCTTCATTTGCAGGTACCATTAGTTATTCATCACCCGAACAGCTTGAAGGTGTTCCTCCATCAACTGCATCAGACATTTTTCAGATGGGTAAGGTAATGTTAAAAATATTAACCGGAAGCACCGTAAACTCTGAAAAAACAATAAAGAATGATATCAGTTGCCTGTATGATACCAAATCATTCAATAAAGTTCTGAGAAGTAAATTCAGTAAAAATATTCCTTATATGATAAGCAGGGATTTATGTGCCGTGATAGGCAAATCCCTGGCAACTGATCCATCATCACGTTATAATTCGGCTTACTCGATGAAGTCTGATATAATGAATATTCTTAACTGCTTTCCTCTGGATGCGAGAAAACAAACTTTACTGTACATAATGCATAAGTTTTACAGAAGGCACAAAACTCATTTTTTAATTGGGGTATCAGTTTTTGTTCTTCTTACAGGTGTTATATTGCCGGCTGTATGGTATTTACA
Source organism: Bacteroidales bacterium (assembly GCA_007120695.1). GTDB lineage: Bacteria > Bacteroidota > Bacteroidia > Bacteroidales > PUMT01 > PXAP01. The sequence goes on from SKND01000373.1 coordinate 6,648, forward strand.
GGCCAATAACAGGCTGGACAATTTAAATGACCCGATAATTCATTATACCGGACAAGATAAATTTAAAATATCAGATTATGCTGATAAAGGGTATGCAGAAGCACTTGAGCTTAACGAACTGGTCATGGCTTCTGACCGGTCGATATTCGGAGAATCACACCCATATATTGCAGAGAATCATATCAAGATAGGTTTGATCCATATGGCTCTTGAAAATTGGGAGGATTCGCTCAGACATCTTCACAATGCACTCGATATCTGTTTGATCAATTTTGGAGAAAAACACATAAGCTTATGCAGGATTTATTCCCTTCTCGGAGATGTTTACTTTAAAATTGACAATAATTCAAAATCAATTGAGTATTACAACAAAGCCATTAATACAGCGACAGAGGTGCTGGGTAAAAACCACCCGGAAACAGAAAACTATATCAATAATATGGAAAAAATAAAATTGGAATTGTCAGAGAATTGACTTACAATTTTATGGATACACCAAATGTAAGAGCACCTAACGCACCATATCCCCCTTCGGCGAAAACAGCGAATGAATCTGAAAAATAATATCTGACACCCGTGCTGGGTCCTATAAAAAATCTGGATGTATTGTCATAGGTGCCCTCAGCCCATCCTGTATCAGATGAATAGTTTCTGAATTCCATGCCGGCAAGTAAAGTAATATACCAGTCAATCTTTTCTTCGTTAATCTCCATACCCAGGATATCATTCATTAATCCGGTCAAATGAAAGCTCCCGCGTGCACCAACATTAACAAAAGTCCATGAATAGCGGGATGCAGCTGTTGCGTAACTGTAGCTCCACCTTGCAAATCCCAGAAAAGGGCCTGCCGTTATATAGTCCTGAACTCCAAGCTCATAGTATGCCGACAAAGGCGGTATACCCACACTTCTGGTACCCAGATATCCATAACTATAATATCCGAGTGATATACCTACTCCCAGGATATTATGATCCCTGTAACTCATCTTATCTTCTGCAGAAAGATTAAGGGAGGAGAAAAAAAGTGCAAATACAAGTAATAGTAAATTGGTCTTTTTCATGATTTGAGATTTTTAATTATTGAGCAGTATTTATTAAAGGGAGACAGACTTTTCGGCCTGTCTCCTCAAATTTCATGGCCCGGTTTATATGAAAACCTTTATTTGCCGCTTTAAATGTTATCTTTTCAGAAACCAACTTCATTATCACCATTTATTGAACCATAAGTGATATCCGACCGTTCAACAACCCCTCCGGCATGAGATCTGATCCCGTCACCCGTGCCGTCAGTTATCTCCCCGTTACTGAGCTTAAGATAACCACCCCATACCTGAATGGCCTGCCTCCGGTTCCTGTCGGATGACAAGGCACCGAAGCCATTGCTTCCTGTGTGGCTGATGACAAAATGGGATATCTCGTTTTCCGAACTGGTTGAACGTACATTAATGCCCCGCCAGTGTCCGGGAGTGTTTATACCTCCAACGAACTCTATCTTATCTGCTTCTGTACCGACAGCCACAATCGACCCTGTCTCCAGAATATCAAGTCCCCCATGAGTTGCGGCATGAAACCTTGCACCTGCTTCAATAACCAGGTTCCCCTCAACGGCTACAATATCCGGAAGCTCATAGGGTACATCGAGCTTGCTCCATGTTATATTGCCTGAAGCAGTGGTATTGGACTGTGACCTGATAATATCCTCGTCATTCCCTGAATATGAGCTGCCTCCATCCAGTACATGAAAATACCTTGCATCGACAATTGCCAGCTTTTCATTCCCTGAAAAGGTATTGTTCTGGAATTGAATATTCAGGTTGTTGTTGTGCCTGATCCAGAATGCATATTCACGACTCTCATGGATGACCAGATTATCAACAGATATCCTGACACTTTCATCCAGCATAAGCGAAGTAACCCGGTTTCGTTCAGACGAAAGTGCACCGATCCCGTTCTGTCCGCCATTCCTTATCTCGACATGCGACATCTGATTATCAGGGTTATCGGTTCTCACCCGTATACCCCGCCATGCGCCCGGAACTGCAATTTGTCCCCTGAAAATTATACCGTTGTTCTCCTGGCCAAGCATCCTGATGCCCGCAGTACCGGTTATATATAAAAATCCGTCATTATTTGCCTCAAACGTTGCCCCTGCCTCAATTGTAACTATTCCTTGATCAATTGTTACCTGTGGGAGTGAGTAGGGTACATTTAAACCTTTCCAGGTCCGGCTTTGCGAGATTGTAACATCAGTGTCAGATGCAATCCGGTCTGTATCATTGCCCTGGAAATCACTGGAGTCGTCAAGCACGTGAAAATATCTTGCGTCTGCCCACCCGGCAAACTCATTGCCTGTGATGGTATTGGACTCAAACTGGATATTAAGATTCCCGCCTCCCCTGATCCAGAACGGATAGTCCTGGCTTTCGGTAATCAGAACATTCCGTATTACAACCCTTGCATTTTCATCCAGCATGAGGCTTGTTTTCCTGTTCCTTTCCGAGGTTAAATTTCCCACACCCTCCTGTCCTCCATTCCTTATAACCGCGTGCTCAATTATATTTGACGGGTTATTGGTGGTGATCCTGATACCGTTCCAGTGTCCACGGGTATCAAACATCCCCCTGAAAACTATCGGATCGGACTCCTCACCAATAGCACTGAATGAGCCGTCGTCACGCACCCACACCCCTTTGTTATTAAGGACAAGAAACTCGGCACCCGGCTCTATAGCAAGAGCAGCCTCAACAATAAGTCCCGGTAACTGGTAAGGAACATTCAGCGCCGGCCAGGTTGCTGCAGAAGACAGGGTCTTGTCGTCTGAAGAGGCAATATGATCGTTCGCATTGCCGGTATAGTCACTTTCGCTGTCAAGAATATGAAACATTGTAACATCAGCATATACAGGTGCGCTATTCGCTGTATACCGGTTTTCGGATAACTGGATTGAGGTATTTGAGGCGCTGTGCATATAGAGTCCGTGACCGCTGCCGTGGGACAGAACAACATTATGAGCGCTCAGCCTCACGCCGTCTGACATAATTATAAGATTACCCCTTCGCGAGCGCTCGGAAGTAGTTCCCCCGATCCCTTCATAGCCCCCATGCCTGATAGCCAGGTATGCCAGCTCATTTTCAGGATTGTTTGAATCAACCCTTACACCTTTCCAGTGACCCGGTTCATGAACAGTCCCCCTCATGATAATTGAATCCTGAACTGTGCCTATAGCTTTTATACTCCCGCCCTGGTTTATTCTCATTCCGGTATTGGACCGGAATTCTATTATTACACCCGGATGTATCAACAGACCGGCATTAAAGCTGATATCAGACACTACGATATAGTCAGGTTCTCCTGCCGGTGTAACCATCTCGAGTTCGGTATCATCATTAACCGCACCCCCTATTTCAATCGCTCCGCTTACGGGAGCTTCGGCGGTAATTACCGTCTGATCGGTGCTGCTGCCGTAACTGTTACTTATTGTTAAGCGAACAATATAATTTCCAGCTTCATCAGGTGTAAATCCGGCAGTAATTAAACCGGCATTCTGGATTGCGGCTGAGCTGCCTGAAGGAACTGACTCAAATGCCCATTCGATCTGAACACCTTCACCAGACTCATCAACTGAAGCAGTACCATCCAGTACAACCTCATCACCTACCTCTACTGTCTGATCATCACCTGCATTAGCTATTACGTTATAATCAGGAGCGACATCCTCGTCCTCACACGCAGTAAAAATTATTAGCATTCCTGTTAGTAACAGTCCTGAAATTTTTCTCATAACTTATTTAGTTTAATTATAAATAATTTTTAGCCTTGTTTGTATATACAAGAATAAAAACAAAACCGGCTCAGGTGAAGCCGGTTTTTTTTAAATAAGAATTAGAATAAGATATGAATTATCCCTGTCAAACTGCCAGATTAACTGATCTGCATAAAGTATAGTTTGGAATATCTTTATCAATAAATAACCAATGCATGATACGGTTAATCTGTTGTTCAATCAGTAGCAGCTGATAGAGCATAAATCTGCTGCTTTTAATCAAATACAGGTTTGGGAGTATTTTCTGTCGATGCAGGTAATGCAGGAATCAGTCTTGCATACTCCGGCACTTCACCTGATAATGCATGCATAAAGCTTACCAGATCATCAAGTTCTTTAGTGCTTAGCTCTATACCAAGTTGTGATTCTGCAACTTCGGTTATAGCCGCCTCCAGTGACCATTCACTGCCATCATGAAAATATGGATACGTTTCTACAACATTAAGCAACGAGGGAACCTTGAAAAAATGTTTATCCTCCTCCCTGCCTGTTGCATCAAAGCGACCAAGGTCAGGCTCTACTTCGCCGGAAAGTTCACGGGGTGTCATAAATTTGGCAAAAGTTTGTCCTCCCAAAGTCTCCCTGACATGACAGGCCGTGCATCCAACACTCATGAAGGTCTCAAGGCCATCCCGCTCCTCCCCGGTGAGTGCATTAACGTCACCTTTAATAAAACTGTCAAATGCTGAGTAGGTTAACAGTATCCGTTCAAAGGCACCTATTGCAACACCAACATTAACATAGGTAACCGGATCATCTTCCCCAGGGAAGGCAGTACTGAATCGGTCAACATATTCAGGAATCGACCGGAGCACCGAAAGTACATGCTCTTCTGAAGATGCCATTTCGACGGGATCAAGAATAGGCATCAGGGCCTGGGCTTCTACATCCGGCTCACGGCCATCCAGAAACTGTAAGCGGTGAAGAGCTGCATTCAAAACCGTAGGGGCATTTCTGGGTCCCTTTTGCCAGAGGTGTCCTACCGAAACAGGCAGGTTATCCACTCCGGCCAGGCCAAAATTGTGACATGTATGGCAGCTTATTAATCCGCTTTTCGACAAACGGGGCTCATAATAAAGCATCTTTCCAAGCTCTATAAGCTCTTCTGAGGCTTCTTTCCCATCCGGGAAGGCATTTTCAGGCATCGGTCCGAATATATTCCGTGCACGGCTCATAAGCTGATCCTCTGCAGCATCTTCGCCTCTTTCAGCCTGGTTACAATTACCCAGGAGAAATAATATGCAAGCTGCTGCTGATATTAAAGGAAATGCTTTTGTTATAATCCTTTTTCTTATTTTCATAATAGCAACATCTAAAAATTGCAATATATAAAAAACGGGAATTATATCGATTATAGTTTCCGGATTATATTAACAATTGATAATTAGAGTCTGACTCAGACACTAGTTTCTGTCTGTAAAGTCAGTGTCTGTCCAGAAACTAATTAATGTCTTTTTTCAAGAATATCTGCAACATTTTTCAGTGAGAAATCCCGGTGCCTTAGAAGTACGATCAGGTGATACAGAAGGTCGGCAGCTTCATTAAGAAACAGCTCATCATCCTGGTCCTTGGCTTCAATAATGAGTTCAACTGCCTCCTCACCGACTTTCTGGGCCACTTTATTTATCCCGGCTTTAAAAAGTGAAGTAGTATAAGATTTTTCAGGCAGATCCCTTTTTCTCTCATATATAATTTTGTCTAACCTGCTCAGAAATGATAATTCACGCGAATTGACATCAGCAAAGCAGGTATCATTGCCAGTATGACATACAGGTCCTTTTGGAACTGCAAGCATCAAAAGGGTGTCATTGTCACAATCGGCTGAAATACCGGTCACCTCAAGCCAGTTTCCACTGGTCTCTCCTTTCTCCCATAGCTGATTCCGGGAGCGACTAAAAAAAACAGCCCGGCCTGTTTTCAAGGTTAATTCATATGCCTCCCTGTTCATATATGCAAGCATCAAAACCTTGTTTGTGTCTGAATCCTGCACTATCACCGGAACCAGTCCGTTGCCCTTTTCAAAATTAATTTCCATAATACTATAATCTAACAGTTACATTATTTTCATGCAGATATTTTTTCAAATCAGGTATCGAAATTTCATTATAGTGAAACACACTGGCTGCAAGAGCAGCGTCGGCTTTACCATATTTGAAGGCATCCAGGAAATGTTCAGGGGCTCCTGCACCACCTGAAGCTATAACAGGAATTGATAATGTATCCGAAAGCATCGCCAGCTCTTTACAGGCATACCCTGTTTTCACCCCGTCATGATCCATTGAAGTAAAAAGAATTTCCCCGGCTCCTCTCATCCACACTTCACTTGCCCACTCAAACAGTTCACGATCGGTCGCCACTCTTCCACCATTACGGTAAACTACCCACCGGCCGTCAACATTTTTTGCATCAATTGCCACGACAAGAAACTGGCTGCCAAATGACTTCGCAATCTGATCAATTAGCGATGGATTCATCAGGACAGCTGAATTAACACTTATCTTGTCGGCTCCGGCACTTAATAAGGCATCGGCATCCTGAATCTGATTTACCCCTCCCCCAACTGTAAAAGGGATGTTAATATTTACGGCAATCCTCCTTACCAAATCGGCAAGCAGCTTTCTTTTTTCATGTGTTGCGGTAATATCAAGATAAACAAGCTCGTCGGCACCCTGTTCGGAGTACCATGCTCCATGTTCAACAGGATCGCCTATCTCTGTCAGATTTACAAAATTAACTCCTTTAACCACTTTACCGTCCAGCACATCAAGGCAGGGTATAATACGTTTTGCAAGCATATTTCTATATTTATTAAAAGATACGGTTTTAAAGATACTTTTTCATCTCCTCAGTTTTCAGCTTTCCCTCATAATAAGCCTTTCCAAAAACAACCGCAGGAATGGCGGATTTTTGAAGTTTCTCTATGTCCTTTATTCCACCAACCCCCCCACTGGCAATCAAATATAGTCCGGGAAATCTTTCCATAATTTTTTTATACAAATCTACCGATGTACCTTCAAGCATTCCGTCCTTATTGACATCGGTGCACAGGATCTGTGATACTCCCTTACCGGTCATGATCTCAATAAAATCAAAAAGATCAATTTCGGCGTTTTCTTTCCAGCCCGAAATAACAAGTTTCCCGTCCCGTGCATCGGCGGCAAGCAAGACCCTTTCAGAAGTGAACCTGTCCAGAACTTCTATAAACTCCTCCTCTTTTTTAACTGCCATACTGCCAATGCATACCAGGGCAGCGCCGGCATTAAATATTGAGTTTACATCAGTAATATCCTGTACACCTCCCCCAAAATCGGTTGTAAGCTGCGTTTTGACAGCAATGTTTTCAAGTACTTTCAAATGTCTTAACCGGCCTTCCCCGGCTCCGTCAAGATCTACCAGATGAAGTCGTCTGAATCCCTCATCTTCAAATCTTATTGCCATTTCTACAGGATTATTCGTATATATCTTCTTTGTATTGAAATCTCCTTTGCTCAGGCGTACACATTTACCATCAATAAGGTCTATTGCAGGAATAAGATCGATCATAACTTCAAAAAGTTTTTAAGTATCAATTCTCCCTGTAATCCGGACTTCTCCGGATGATACTGGGTAGCATAAAAATTATCGCGTTTCATCGAGGCTGAAAACAACAGCCCGTAACGACTGGCTGCCGTTGTAAACTGGTTTTCAGGAACAAAATAAGAGTGTACAAAATAAACATAGGACTCCTGATTCATATTTGAATACAATTCACCTCTAATACCCTCCAGGGCATTCCACCCCATATGAGGCACTTTCCCGGCTTTAAACTTAAGTACTTCCGAATCAAAGATTCCGAGGCAATCAGTATTTCCTTCCTCTGAAAACCCGCACATCAGCTGCATTCCCAGGCAGATACCTAGTACCGGCTGAGTGAGTTGCCTTATTACTTCATCCATCCCCCGTTGTCGCAGATATTCCATAGTGCCGGAAGCTTCTCCTACACCGGGAAATATTACCTTGCCTGCTGACCTGATCTTGTCAGGATCATCAGTAATTTCAGCAATAATTCCCAGACGGCGCAGGGCAAAATCTACAGATCTTATGTTCCCTGCATTATATTTAATTATGACGATATTATTACTTTCCATGTGATTTTCTGTAAATATTTCTCTGAGCACAATTCTCCCCTCTTATATAAACCCTTTAGTTGTAGGCAGCTCATTGCTCAGAGGCTCCCTTTTAACAGCCATCCTGATCGCTCTTGCAAATGATTTAAATATGGCCTCTATCTTATGATGTTCATTCTTCCCTTTTGCTTTTATATAAAGGTTGCATTTTGCCTCTTCGCAAAATGATTGAAAAAAATGAGAAAACATCTCTGCAGGCATATCGCCAACCTTTTCCCTTCTAAACCGGGCCTTCCAGTTTAGCATTGACCGGCCGCCAAAATCAATTCCTGTCAGTACTGCCGAATCATCCATTGGAAGAAAAAAGCCATAACGCTCAATCCCTCTTTTATTGCCAAGTGCCTCCAGAAATGCACGACCCAGGGCCAAACCTGTATCCTCAATTGTATGATGCTCATCCCTGTGGAGGTCACCATCAACCCTGATCATCAAATCACATCCTGAATGTCGTGCAATCTGCTCCAGCATATGATCAAAAAAGCCAAGGCCGGTAGATATATCTCCCTTACCACTGCCATCAAGTGAAAGTTCAATATCAATTTTTGTTTCGGTCGTCTCCCTTCTTACAATTGCTTTCCTTTCCGGCAGCAATAAATACAGCCATATATTTTCCCAGCTATCGGCAACAAGAGAACAGCTCTTTTCAAAAGATGCGGCTGCGATCTCATCCCATTTTGAATTATCTCCAATCAGGATTCCCCTGGCACCAAGATTTGCAGCAAGCTCTATATCAGTAATCCGGTCGCCAATAACATAAGATGATTCCAGGTCATATTCCCCGTTCATATACGATTTAAGCATTCCTGTCTCCGGCTTCCTTGTCGGCAGGTTATCCTCCGGAAATGATTTGTCAATCAATATGTTGTCAAATACAACACCTTCATTTTCAAAGGTTTTAAGCATTTTGTCCTGTACCCTGGCAAAAGCTTCTTCAGGATATACACTGGTACCCAGTCCATCCTGGTTGGATATTATAACCAGCTCATAATCCAGGTTTTTACGGATATTGAACAAGGCTCTGAACACACCTGGTAAAAACTCCAGTTTATCCAGTGAATCAACCTGGTAATCATCAGGGGGCTCTACTATAAGTGTACCGTCACGGTCAATAAACAATGCTTTCTTCATGTGAGTTAATGTTTTTCTATGCTGCCCATTTTTCGTTTATCTGCTTATGTTCAGACTATTATTACTTATTTTTACCTTCTATTACTGTATCAGACGCATTATCATTGAGATTCTTACCTGAATTTTTTTAATTCAGTATCAACATTTTTCAGAAACCCTGCAATGCTTCCAAAAGCAGCCTTATCTCTTCCCCTTTACCAATAGTTATCCTTAAACAGTTTTCACATCCTGTTGCCGTTGTCCGGTTACGAACAATTATCTTTTTGTCTGAAAGATATCCATAAAGTTTATCCGCATCATCCACCCTGACAAGCAGGAAATTGGCATCTGAAGGATATACCTTTCTTACCATTGGCAGCTTTCCCAACTGAACTGCCAGCATCTCCCTTGCTTCTGTAATTTCTTTGACGCGCCGGTTCATCTCTTTCACATTACGCAGCGTTCTGATTGCTTCATCAATAGTGAGTGTATTAATATTATAGGGTGGTTTGATCTTATTCATTGCCTCTATCACCTCTTTATCTCCGAAAGCCATACCAAGTCTTATTCCCGCCCTTCCCCAGGCTTTTGAAAGTGTCTGCAATACCACCAGGTGATCAAACCTGTCAAGTTCATCAAGAAATCCCGGTTTATCAGAAAAATCGATATAAGCCTCATCCACAATCAGGAGTCCTTTAAACCAGGTGAATATCCTTCTGATATCTTCATTAGAAAAACTGTTACCTGTCGGGTTGTTGGGAGAACAAAGAAAAATGATCTTGGTGCCTTGATCCGAACTTTGCCTAAGCCGATTATGATCAAGTGAAAAATCCTCACCAAGCTGCACCCTCCTGTATTCAACATTGCTGATGGCAGCAGTCACTTCATACATTCCGTAGCTCGGATCGACAGAAACGATATTATCAGTTCCCGGTTCACAAAAGGCCCTGATAATTATATCTATCGCTTCGTCACTCCCATTACCAAGAAATATATTCTCCTCATTAACTGATTTCAATTTTGAAATGATCTTCTTCAGATTACGCTGTCGCGGATCAGGATACCTGTTTAGCGGTGCAAACCACGGATTTTCATTGGCATCTAGGAATACAGCAGATCCACCCTTATATTCATCTCTCGCAGAAGAATAAGGCCTGAGTGATTTTACATTTTCCCTTATCAGTGAATTGATTGATCCCATGTAGCATTTGTTTTACTTATAATATAATCGAGGCGCACCTTTACAGCCTGGCGGTGAGCTTCAAGTTCCTCGGCCTGTGCCATGAATTCAACAACCGGTCCCAGTTTCTGCAACCCTTCAGCCGTTATCTCCTGAAAACTTGTTCTTTTCATAAATGCTCCCGTACCAACACCGCTCCATGCACGTGCAAATCCATTTGTAGGAAGGGTATGGTTTGTACCCGATGCATAATCACCGGCACTTTCAGGAGTGTAGTTGCCAAGAAACACAGATCCGGCATTGATCACTTTCTCTGATAAATGTTTATAGTTTTTTGATGCGATTATAAGGTGTTCAGGTGCATATTCATTGATGAAATCCATCACTACATCATAGCTGTCAAAAACAATCATTCTGCAGTGCTCCAGGGCTTTAACCGATATTTCCTTTCGGGGAAGCCTGTTGAGCAGGCGTTCAATCTCTACCATGACCGGTTCAATAATATTCCTGTCGGTGGTAACAAGCATTACCTGGCTATCCTCACCATGTTCTGCCTGCGAAAGAAGATCAGCAGCGATAAAGGCAGGCGGCACTGAACTGTCTGCTATAACGGCAACTTCGGAAGGGCCTGCAGGCAGATCAATGGCCATTCCCTCACTTGCTGCCAGCTGTTTTGCCATGGTAACCCACTGGTTACCCGGACCGAATATCTTGTCAACCCTGGGTATACTTTCAGTTCCCATTGCCATTGCAGCAATAGCCTGCGCTCCACCGGTTCTGAATACTGAGGTCACCGATGCTATAGAAGCAGCATACAGGATAGCGGGATGAATTTTTCCGTTTTTGCCGGGAGGCGTGCATAGTATGATATCTTTGCATCCTGCTATACGGGCAGGTATTCCAAGCATAAGCACAGTCGAGAACAGCGGGGCCGTTCCTCCCGGGATATACAGTCCCACCCTTTCAATTGGCAGATACTTCATGCTGCATTCAACCCCGGGCATCGTAGTAACTCTGACCTCTGCCGGTTTCTGAGCTTTATGAAATTTCTCAATATTCTGTGCTGCAAGTTTTATGGCATCTTTGAGCCTGTCATCAAGAACACTTTCGGCACCCTTAATTTCAGCCTCATCTGCTTTAAGGTTTTCAATATCAACACCATCAAATTTTTTACTGAATTTTCGCAGGCTCTTATCACCTCCTGCTCTGACTTCATCCATTATGGACCTGACCTCCTTTTCAAGTTTTGAATGATCCAACTGGGGCCGTCTGCAAAGCTGTTCCCATTCTGTAACCGGGGGATTGATAAATGTTTGCATGATTACAATTTTATATTAAACAATCATTTTCTCTATCGGAATAACCAGTATACCCTGGGCTCCATACTCACGCAATTTCCCTATCACCTGCCAGAAGTCATTTTCATTAACAACAGAGTGGACGGAACTCCATCCTTTCATTGCAAGTGGCAGAACTGTGGGACTCTTCATGCCGGGTATGGCACCAATTATTTTGTCAAGCTTATCATCCGGTGCATTCAGCAGTATATACTTATTATTTCTTGATGCAAGTACGGCCCGTAAGCGGAAAAGCAGCTCATCCAGTATATCCCGCCTGGCATCGTTAATGTCAGGAGCCGTGAGCAAAACCGCCTCCGAATCCATAACCTTTTCAACCTCCTTAAGTCCGTTACTTATCAATGTGCTGCCGGAACTAACAATATCAAAAATCGCGTCGGCAAGACCTATTCCGGTTGCTATCTCTACCGATCCGTTTATTATATGAATTTCAGCATCAATACTATTCTCCTGCAGCCATCTCTTGAGAGTTGCAGGATATGATGTTGCGATCCTTTTGCCGTTAAAGTAGCTTCGATCTGAATAATCGGACGATTTATTTACAGCCAGCGAAAGCCTGCACCTGGCAAAACCAAGTCTCTCAACTATGTCCAGACGGGCACCGGACTCAACAAGCACATTCTCACCCACTATACCTGCGTCGGCAACTCCATCGGCTATATACTGGGGTATATCATCATCCCTGAGGTAGAGTATCTCGAGAGGAAAATTTGAGGCAATGGATATAAGTTTTCTTGAGCCGTTTATGAGATTTATTCCTGCTTCGGCGATTATATCGAGCGACTTTTCGCTCAATCTTCCGGATTTCTGAATTGCAATTTTTAGTTTTTCCATATTCGTGGTTTATATCACAATGTTATATAAAAAAAGGTCTGCAATTTATATGCAGACCTTCTTAAATTAAAATTATTCGAAGTTATGGATTATCTGCATACATCTCCCGCATCATAATGATGATGATGGTGATGATTAAGAGTTGTAAACAGAGTAATGCCAATCATAGTCATTTCCTAAATCAGTCTGCAATATTATACAATAAATATGAATATCACAAATAATAGAGATTTTTGTTCACATGGGAAATCGGCCAAAAGTCAATTTTACATCTAATGAAATAATGGTTTTTTAAGCCAGGTCTCTTTCCACATCCTTATCACCGCGGCCCGAAAGATTGATCACCGCCAGTTTGTTTTTATCCTTAAGAAGCTTCTGGGCAAGCGCAATTGCATGTGAGGTTTCAATTGCCGGGATAATACCTTCCAAACGGGATAAGAGTCTGAACGCATCAATTGCCTCCTGGTCTGTTATTACATGATAGTGCGCACGTCCGGTATCTTTAAGGTGTGAATGCTGGGGACTGATACCCGGATAATCCAGACCTGCAGCAATCGACCATGAATCAGTAGGCTGACCATTATCATCGGTAAGACAATAAGAGTATGTCCCCTGAAACACACCCGGAATTCCAAAATTTAATGTAGCAGCAGTTTTTGGTTTGCTTCCTGATCCCCCTCCCTCAGCAGCATGGATCTCAACATCCTTATCATCCAGGAATGCACCAAAAAGGCCAATGGCATTAGAACCTCCTCCTATACATGCAAAAATTGAATCCGGAAGCCGGCCTTCAATATCCAGTATCTGCTGCCTTGCTTCTTTACCTATGATATGCTGAAAATAGCCAACCATAACAGGATAGGGATGCGGACCGACCTGTGAACCAAGCAGGTAAAAGGATTCAGGACTACCCACCCAATACTCTATTGCTGCATTAACTGCATCCTTTAAAGTTGCAGTACCAAGTTCAGTGGGGATAAGCTCAGCACCCAAAAGTTTTATCCGGCTAACATTTACAGCCTGCCGCTGAACATCAGTTTTGCCCATAAATATCTTGCACTTTATTCCCATTAGTGCAGCAGCAGTTGCTGTGGCAACCCCGTGCTGGCCGGCACCGGTTTCTGCAATAATCTCTTTTGCCCCCATCCTTTTGGCAAGCAGTATCTGTCCTATGGTATTATTTATTTTATGTGCACCGGTATGGCTAAGATCCTCCCTTTTGAGGTATATTTTACTGCCGGTCATATCTGACAGGTTTCTTGCATAAAAAAGGGGGGTGGGCCTTCCAACGAATGTTTTCAGATAATACATAAACTCTTCCCTGAAGCTCTTATCGCCAACGGCCGACCTGAATGCCCCGGCCAAAGCATGAAGCTTGCTTTCCAGTGGTGGCGGGACATACATTCCACCGTAATTTCCGTATATCCCGTCCGTTAATGCACTTTGGTCGGCTACCGATTCATCCGGTAAAACATCTTTCGTAGTTTTCATTTTATAGGTTCTTAAGTTTTAATATTAAAAAAAATGATTGATGCTAATAAAATAACTGGCTGACAAACTGTTTTACTGTTTATTTCTTAATTCACAATTTAAAAAAACCGCGGGGAACTCCCGCGGTTTTATATTATTCTATTTATAATAATAATTTATGCCTATGAGTTCCCCAACCGGTAAAATACGGTGTGCCACAACCACATATGGAATAAATTATTTAGCATTAATTAAGGGTTATGCATGGAACTGTTTGATAAAAGCAAAAGTAAATATATTTTTGAAAAATCAAACAGTTGCACCAAAGAAACTGACAAAAAATTGAACTAAAGGTCATATTTGTATGCTATCATAGATTCTTTTGGCATTATCAGATAGATGTATAGTTGACTTAGAGAAAGAACCGCTTCGCTTTAACAATAAATTACACATCAAACTAACATTTCAAAAAGAACTGAATGATACATGTGTAATTTTTAATGAAAAAAATTTCATCTACATTTAGCTCTTATTTAATCCGGCTCTGATTAACTGGCAAATTATTAATTCAGAACTGTTAACTAATATGCCCTGATGCGGGTTATTCCGATCCGCCAATGGCATAATCATATCAAATATTTTTTATAGTTGTATCTATGCAGGAAAAGGTTATCGACATTAAAAAGCTGGTAAAAAAAAGTGATTCGGCTGTTCTGAAAAAAATGCCTGATTTTATCCTGAACCTGCTGGCTGTTTTTGTCAGGCAAAATGAAATAAACCATCTTCTTCAAAAATACTCAGGTTGTCAGGTTGGCGACTTCCTTTCAGGCCTCCAGAAGGAGCTTAATATATCAATAGATATCAGGGGTAAAGAAAACCTCCCTGAAAACGGAAAATGTTTCTTTGTGGCAAATCATCCTTTCGGTTTTGCTGACGGACTGGCACTTACCTGGATACTGACACGAAAATACGGGAATATAAAAGCAATAGGAAATGATGTTTTCATGCTGATCCCCCAGCTGAGGCCAATAATTGCGGCAGTAAATGTATTCGGAACAAATTACAGGGATTACCTCGTTGAGCTTGAGAAGGTATACTGTTCAGATATACCAATAAGTCATTTTCCTGCAGGAGTGGTTTCCAGAATTCAAAATTGGAAAATTACTGATGACCACTGGCACAAAAGTTTTATAACCAAAGCTGTTAAACATAAGCGTGACATAGTCCCGGTATACTTTCCGGGAAGAAACTCATACCTCTTTTATTGCTTATACCTGTTCCGTAAACTATTCAGGATTAAAACAAACCTGGAGCTAACTATGCTCCCGAATGAATTCTTCAGAAAAAGAAACAAATCTATTGTAGTAATAATTGGAAAACCCATTTCATATCAAGTGTTTGATAAAACCAAAAAAGACAGTGAGTGGGCCCGTTGGGTGAAATCGGAAGTGTATAATCTAAAACCTGCGGGTATAAATTAACAATCTTTTGAACCAGCTTAGCTTCCATTTGTTTAAACGTAAGTAATCTTACAATATTAAAGTTATGGATAAGTATAAGTTTAAAACCAATATCAAGTGTAATGCATGTAAATCTGCTGTCACTCCTTTTTTAAACAAAGAGTCACGAATAAGTAAATGGGATGTGGACCTCTCAGATCCCTCAAGAATTCTCAGTGTTGAAGGAGACAATATTGACAGTAAAGAGATAGTGGAGCTTATTTCAGCTGCAGGGTACATAATTCAGGAGATATAATGGGTGTGGTAAAGAAAACATGGGACGTTGAAGGTATGTCATGTGCATCTTGTGCAACAAGTGTTCAGAATATCCTTTCAGGTAATAAAGGTGTAAACTCTGCGTCTGTAAACCTGTCTGCCAACACTGTGCTTGTTGAATATGATGATACTCAAACCGGTTTCCCGGAGCTTAATGAAAGACTTAGTAGCGCTGGATATTACTTGCTGAACAATGAGCACAAAAGTGGGCATACCTCAGGGGAAAGGGAGAAGAGAAAACTTGATGTTTTGAGAAAAAAGCTGGTAGCAGCGGCAATTCTCACAACACCTGTTTTTATATATGGGATGTTTTTTATGCATGCACCCTACGCCAACATGATAATGCTGGCCCTTTCATTTCCCGTAATCGCAATACTGGGGAGTGATTTCTTCATTATAGCATGGAAGAAAGCAAGGCGCATGGAAGCAAGTATGGATACACTTGTGGCAGTGGGAACCGGCTCAGCTTTTCTATTCAGCCTTTTCAATACACTCTTCCCTGAATACCTGCTTGCAAGGGGTCACGAGCCACATGTTTACTATGAAGCAGCAGCTGTAATAATAACCCTTATCCTTGCCGGAAGATTTCTTGAGCAGAAAGCAAAATCAAAAACCTCAGAGTCGATAAAAAAACTTATGGGACTTCAGCCTGCTATCGCAAGGATTATAGTTAACGGCAAAGTTGAGGAAATCCCTGTTGATCAGGTCACACCCGGACAATCTTTAATGGTTCGTCCCGGCGAAAAGATACCTGTTGACGGAACTCTTACCGAAGGAACGGCATGGATTGACGAAAGCATGATTACCGGAGAATCTATGCCCGTGGAGAAAAAAAAGGGGGACAAAGTTATAGGATCAACCATGAATGGAGCAGGCAGCTTTGTTTTCAGAGCTGAGAAAGTTGGTTCTGAAACCATGCTGGCACGTATAATTGCTCTTGTAGAAGAGGCTCAGGGCAGCAAAGCAACCATACAGAAGATGGCCGATAAATTTGCCGGTATTTTTGTGCCCACCGTTATTATTATATCCATTGCCACCTTTTTTGTCTGGTATCTGGCAGGTCCCGGGCCCTCGCTTACGTACGCATTTGTAACATCAGTCTCAGTTTTGATAATTGCATGTCCCTGTGCACTGGGACTTGCTACCCCAACAGCACTAATGGTTGGTATAGGCCGGGGAGCTGATCTCGGTATACTTATACGTGAAGCACAAAGTCTTGAAGTGGCAGGTAAGGTCGATACTATTGTGCTGGATAAAACAGGTACACTTACCATTGGCAAACCGGAAGTTACTGGTTATCTAAATGATAAAAAGGGTAACCGGCCGGACATTGAGGGTATGTTACTGGAGGCAGAATCAAGGTCTGAACATCCTCTCGGACAAGCTATTGTAACTTTTCTAACTGCAGAGGGTGTGAAGCCCGGGAAAATTGAATCGTTTAAAAGCCTTACAGGACAAGGTATTGAATTCCAAAAAGGAGGAGTACGGTACCTTGCAGGAAGCAGCAGGTTAATGGAGGATAACAAAATAATTGTACCGGCCCGTATAAGTCAGCAGGCCCTGGAGTTCGAAAAAGAGGGGAAAACCCCGGTTTTTGCAGCTTGCGGCGACAAGGCAGAGGTTTTGTTTGCTGTTTCAGACCGGTTAAGAGAAAACGCTGCCAATTCAGTATCTGAAATGAAAAAAATGGGACTTCAGGTTCATATGCTTACCGGCGACAATTCTGAGACGGCGAAAGTAATATCAGCTATGGCCGGTATTGATAAATATGTTGCAAATGCAATGCCTGCTCAAAAGCTTGAATATATAAAAGAGCTGCAATCAGCAGGAAAGATTGTGGCAATGGCCGGTGACGGAATTAATGACTCGCCGGCACTTACCCAGGCCGATCTTGGTATAGCAATGGGTTCCGGAACAGACATAGCAATGGAAAGTTCTGACATAACTATAATCAAGGGCGATATTGACAAGATCATGACTGCACTGAGACTGTCACGGGAAACGGTCAAGACCATCAGACAAAACCTCTTCTGGGCATTCATTTACAATATCAGCGGAATACCGGTTGCAGCCGGTATACTTTATCCCCTGACCGGCTATCTGCTTAACCCCATGATAGCAGGTGCCGCTATGGCTTTCAGTTCTGTATCGGTTATAACAAACAGTCTCCGTCTCAAGAGAAAAAGGATCTGATATCTGACCTTTAGAAGGTTTAACAAAATTTATGATTATCCTGCTCAATCATATCACCCTGAATATGTGCAAGATACCGGCAATGCCCTGGTATTTATAACTTAAGCAAGTAAACATAACGATAATCCGGATCGTTTATAATCAATACAGATAGTACATTTGCAGTATCCGAAAGTACCAGGAAGATAATAAATGAGATGATTAAACTCTTTCCGGTTGTTGGCATCTAAAGATTCAGGTTGCAGAAGCTTTTTTAATTTAAGATCCAGGTTGCAGAAGCTTTTTAAATTTAAGATCCAGATTTCAGAAGCTTTATAAATTTCATATATCAGTTATCAAAATTCAAATGACGACAAGAAAAAAAGTAAAACTATCAATTACAATTTTCCTGACAATAGTGATTGTGGGAATTATTGCCTACCCGAAGATCAGGCCGATTTTTGCCGGCACCGGCAATGCTCCGGGAAGTGGAGGTCCTGCACTGCAGAGTGGCCCCCAGGCACTGAATGTTCAGGGCATGATTTTAACTCCCCGCTACCTGAATGAAACGATCAACAGTACAGGTACCTTATTGTCTGATGAAGAGACCGATCTCTCATTTGAAACATCGGGAAGGATTGTGGATATTCATTTCAATGAAGGGACACATGTCAGTAAAGGAGACCTGATGGCCAAGATAAATGACCGTCATCTGCAGGCACAGCTGCAAAAATTGCAGGCCCAGAAAAGCCTGGTTCAGGAGAGAGAGTTCAGGCAGAGGAGCCTGCTTGAAAGGGATGCCATAAGCCA
>SKND01000049.1 GCA_007120695.1 Bacteroidales bacterium
TGACACCAATACAAATACACACGGCCAGCAGGAACTCTCTTTGTTTAACCATTATTATGACGAGCATTGCTATATGCCCCTTCATATTTATGAAGGTCTCTCGGGCAAGCTGATTACAACCATATTGAAACCGGGTCGTCGCAGCAAGCAGGCTGAAACAGGCAATTTGCTTATAAAGCTCATAAAGTATATCCGTAAAAGATGGGCCAATACTACTATCATTGTTCGCGGCGACAGTCATTTTACTTCAAGTGATCTTATGGACTGGTGCCATGATAAGTATAAAGTTAATTTCATCACAGGGTTAGCCGGCAATGCAAAGCTAAAAGAGAAAGCATACGTTACCATTAAAAGTGCTGAGCGTGAGTTCGAGCAGTACGGCAAACCAGTAAAAAGATACCACTCATTCATTTACAAGGCTGCAAGCTGGAAATACAGCCAGCGGGTGATTGTAAAAGTTGAAATAAGCCATATGGGAACCAATATCCGGTACATAGTAACCGATGTTACCGGTTTCCGCACCCGGGATCTATATGAGAAGGGATATTGTGCACGTGGTGCAATGGAGCTACGCATCAAAGACCATAAGCTATACCTTAAAAGCGACAGGGCTTCATGCAACAAGTTCTCTGCAAACCAGTTCCGCTTGTTTTTACATTCCATGGCTTATGTGCTTATCCATACCTTCCAGAGTGAGATGTTACAAGGTACTGAGTATGCCACGGCAACTATCATGACTATAAGGGAGAAGATACTCAAAACTGCCGCGGTTATTAAAGAACTTAAGACCAGAATTAAAATTAAGATGCCTTCATCCTGTATAACAAAAGAACTACAGACAGGATGTTATGATTACTTCGCATTAGGATTCACATAAGATAAATTGTAATCCAAATCTCCAAATATCTGTACCGCCCTTTACATCAATGGGATAGGTATCTATACGCATAAGGAAAATGCAGGTATACAGTCAGTTTTGATGCAATTTCGCAGATTTTATGATCATAAAACCCGGGGTTATCCTTTACTCCGTTAAAAAAAATGAAAACTCAAGGTTAGGATTGGCAAATTATTTGGCTTATATCCCCTAAATTTGAGTTTATGAATTAATTATTCAGGCTAAACTTTTAAAACCGAAATCCAATGAAAAAGATATTAAGCCTTATAACTATTTTCATAGTATTGATAATGGTAACTTCATGTACTAAAGACTTCCTTGAGAGGCAACCTTTGGATCAATACGGGGAGCCTGCAGTATGGAATGATCTTGACTTGATGGAGACGTTTGTTAATAACATATACTATGAAGGCATATACCATGGCCATGATGGCAAAATAGGAATGCAGACTTTATGTGATGAAGCAATGCGTGTTGCTGACCGCGGTGCACGCGATGTTTGCCGGTCTGTTGTCTCTCCAAGTTTTAAGCCAATCTTCAGGAACCAGAGTCAGCGAAAATTGAGGTGGGATTACCTGTATAGTAATGTGAGGGCTACCAACCTGTTTCTGAGTCAGGTAGAGAAGCACACCTATAACGATGAAGCTTTAAAGAACCGCTTAACCGGTGAGGTTCATTTTTTGAGAGGGTACCTGTATCATATACTGACAATCCAGTACGGGGGGGTTCCGATCATAGACAGACCATATGCATTGGACGATGATCATCTGGCTGTGAGAAACACTTATGAAGAATCGGTGCAATTTGTTGCCGCTGAATTTGACAGGGCAGCAGCCCTCTTACCTATGGAACATACAGGGGCAAACACAGGCAGGGCAACAAAAGGGGCGGCGCTGGCGATGAAAGCAAGGGCGCTCTTATATGCTGCCAGTGATCTGTACAATGTCTCTGACTGGACAAACGGATATGCTCATCCTGAGCTGGTTGGTTATACAGGCGGAAGCAGGACTGCCAGGTGGCAGGCAGCAAAGGACGCTGCCAAAGCAGTTATGGATCTGAATATATACAGCCTGCACAAGGGTGATCCCTCACCGGGTGATGATATTTCGAAAAATTATGAGGAGATCTTCCTTCTTCAACATACAAGCGAAGATATTTTTGTCCGGCAGTTCACCGCAACATACCGGGACAGGTGGGGAGGAGGATATCGCCCGGGACTTCATTTCATGCCGGGCGGATATCATTGTCACGGAAGCAACAACCCCACCCAGAATGCAGTGGACGATTATCAAATGAATGACGGAAGCAGATTTGACTGGAATAATACTGCTCATAAGGAAGACCCATATCTGAACAGGGAACCCCGGTTCTATGCGAATATTCTTTATGACGGTGTAGTTTGGGCACCACGGCCATCCGATGTTGTTCCACTGGATCCGGTTGGCATAATTCAAACCGGATTCTATGAAAATCCGGATGGGACATGGAGAGGAGGACTGGACACCAGGATGAGCCCTATCGAGGATTGGAACAATACCGGCAGCGGCTATTATCAGCGGAAGCATATTGATAACTCTTATGTGTTCATGTATGAAGACCAGGATAATCCCTGGCGACATATGAGATATGCCGAGATTCTGCTTAGTTATGCTGAAGCATGCAATGAGCTGGGTGAAGATGATGAGGCAAGGACATATATAAATATGATCAGGAAACGGGCCGGAATGCCGGAAATAAGTTCCGTTGGCGACCAATTACGTGAGGATATAAGGCATGAACGGAGGATAGAGCTTATGTTTGAGGATCAGCGTTACTGGGATATCCGCCGCTGGATGACAGCACCTGAGGTTATTGGCGCAGGTGCCCGGGGCATAGATATCAGGTATTACCATGGACAGGAAAAACCAGTTTACACGCCCATGGAGATTATCGAATATTACTGGAATGACAGATCTTATTTTATGCCCATAAGCCTGGATGAAATGAACAGAAACGAGCGACTTATTCAAAATCCCCTTTATTAAACACTTAATTAATAATGATAATCTGAAAACAATTATTTAATCATATAATATTATTGACCTGGGCTTTCGGAAAACAGCCAGGTCAATTAAACAAAAGTAATTATGGACAATCGACAAACCAGAAGGACATTTATCAAACAATCGGCACTTACCACCCTTGGTGTTGCAGCCGGATTAGAAGTATTAAGTACACCATTTAAGGCAAGTGTAATAGGAGCCAATGAAAAAATACGGGTTGGCTTTATCGGGGTAGGAAACAGGGGAAGCCAGCTTATGCACCTGTTTATGAATCAACCCGATTGCGAAGTTGCTGCCTTGTGTGATGTTTATGAACCCTACATGACCCGCGACAGAAGTGCGGTGCATCCCAGGTATCTCAAGGACATGGGCGGTCACATACCCAAAATGGGAGAATCATTCCCCCGCACGGTAAAGCATTATGCTGATTATCGCGATATGCTTGAAGATAAAAGCATTGATGCCGTTTGTATTTCTACCCCCGACCATTGGCATTGCCTGCAGACCATTCATGCCATCCAGGCAGGCAAGGATGTTTTTGTTGAAAAACCCCTGACCATAACCATAAAGGAAGGAAGGATGATGGTTGATGCTGAGAAAAACAGCAAACAGGTGGTTGCTGTGGGACTGAACCGCAGGGGATCGCTTACCTATCAGAACCTTGCCAGGGATATTCCTGCAGGGAAAATAGGGAAGGTGACCTGCGCTTTTGCCAGTCGGATCAATAATATGGCTCCCAATGGCATCGGGAGACTGAAGACCGAGGAGCCGCCCGCTAACTTCAACTGGGATGCCTGGGTTGGCCCCAGAGCCTACAGGCCTTACCAGTATAATATTGCCCCGTATATGTTCCGGTGGTGGAATGATTACTCCAGCCAGATGGGCAACTGGGGAGTTCATTACATTGATGTGATACGCTGGATGATGAATGAGCAGGCGCCGGTTTCGATAAGCGCTCACGGCGGGAATTTTGCCGTGGACGATGACCGGGATATACCCGACACCATGCACGTCACCTACGAGTTTGCTTCAGGGTCAATAGTGACATTCAGCATATTTGAGGCTACCAGCAACAGATTCATCCCTTACGGGGAAGTTGAGCTGAGGGGAACAAAAGCCACCTTGTTTGCCGGAGAGGGAGGATACCGGATTATTCCCACCACAAGAGGGCAGTTCCAGACATGGGAAAAGCTTGCCGATGCGGAAGAATTCACTCCCGGCGATGAAATGCTTGCCGATGGCAGCAGCCGCAACAGCACCCAAAACCTTGTCAGAAACTTTCTTGACTGCATGAAGTCACGCAACACTCCTTTATGCACACTTGAAGAGGGCCACCGTTCCACCAGTTTTGCACACCTGGGCAACATAGCTCTGGCAACAAGGCAGAGACTGGACTGGGATCCCGAAAAAGAGGTATTTACCAACAGCCGGGAGGCCAACAGGCTTCTGCATTACAAATACCGGAAACCCTACACACTCTGAGCAACCGGGGCATGAATGTCGCCCCCGGTTTAATATCTCACAAAAAATTATAAGCAATGAAATTTTCACGACGCAAATTCATTAAGACAACTGCCCTGACAGGTGCCTTCCTTCCATTTGCCGATGCTTATTCCTCTGAATCCAATATGAGCAGACAAGGTTCAAAGATTTATTTTTTCACCAAGCCTCTGGACAAATATGAGACGGAGTTTATGGCCGAAACCCTTGCCATGGCGGGCATTGATGGTTTTGACCTTACAGTGCGCAGAGGAGGTAAGGTGGAGCCGGAAAGAGTGGCGGAAGATCTGCCCGGGGTAGTCGAGTCCGGGAAAAAATATAACCTCGCTACCCATCTGATGGTTACCGGCATTACCGGGACGGAGGATAAACAAACCGAAGCGGTATTAAAAACCGCATCCGCCCTGGGAGTCAGGCATTACCGGCTTGGATATTACAGCTATGATTATTCCGAAGGTGTCACAAAATCACTTGATAACATCAAAAGCAGGCTTATGGACCTGTCAGCGATGAACCGGCATTATAAAATCCAGGCCGGATATCAGAATCATGACGGTGCAAGGTTTGGTGCTCCCCTTTGGGATCTATGGGGCTTAATAAAGGATATGCCTGTTGAAGCAATCAGCAGCCAGTATGATATCAGGCATGCCATTGCCGAAGGATACAGATCATGGATAATTGCTTTGCACCTGTTAAGCAGGAATATCGGATCAATTGCCATAAAGGATTTTTCATGGCAGCTTGATAATGGAAGAGCCAGGGCAATTCATGTGCCCCTTGGTGAAGGCGTAGTGGATTTTAATATGTTTTTTAAAACAAGGAATGAACTTAAAATCGATGTACCAATAAGTTTTCATATTGAATATCCTCTTTTAAGCCAGGCTGAAGAAAGTTTGTCCCTCCTTGAAAAACAAAAAATTATCGTAAGCAAGATAAAAAAGGAGGTTCAATTTATCAGGGATCACGAAACCGCATAATAACATAAGCCCGGGTACAACATATTCACAGGTAATAACTAATAAATTAAAAATGATAATACTATTTAGTATAAAAAATTGCTAATTAAAAAATAGATTGATGAAAAACTTATCAAGACGTGAATTTATGAAGACCGGAGTTCTAACCACTGGAGCAATCATTGCTGCCGGCGCTTCTTCCACTTTATTGGGCTGTGCTAATGAACAAAGAGCACTAAAGAACATTGTCATCGACCGTGTTGATTCTGATTTTGAGCGTGAGCCACTGGTCCGTCCATTTGGTTTTGCAGGGGGCTTTATGACGGATATCTGGCAGTCGGCCTCATATCTCAGAAGCACCTCGGGAATACACCGGATAGGGTTATGCACCCAGAATGTATTATGGTCGGATGGGAAAGTTTTCGCCGGTCATTCTGAAAGCGGAGGCAATGCATTGATGTATGTTCTGACCGAACGGGCCATGCAGATGGTAAAGGGTCAGAGTTTCAGGACCCCGCTTGAACTGCTGGACAATGTTTTTCCCGAACTTGAGGAATATGCAAAGAAAATCACCGCGCATCCCCGGCTCAGGCAAACCTTTACCCTGAATGCTATGGTAGGGCTGGACAATGCTGCATGGCTTCTTTATGCAAAGGAAAACGGATTTAATACCTATGATGACATGATCCCCCATCAGTACAGGCCTGCCCTTTCACATAACCATGATAAAGTTGCCGGCATCCCTCTTTTTGCATATAACATTCCAATTGATGAAATAACCGCTGCCGTTGAAGAGGGTTATTTCTTTATGAAGATCAAAATCGGCCAGCCTGGAACCCAGGAGGAAATGCTGGAGAAGGATAAAGCCCGGCTTACAGAAATTCATAATGCTATAGGTCATGTACAGACCCAATATACGGCAGACAATAAATTGCCTTATTATTTTGATGCCAACGGCCGTTATGAGAAAAAGGAAACCCTTCTCAGGTTAATTGACCATGCAGAGAAGATCGGAGCTCTTGGTCAGATAGCAGTGATCGAGGAGCCGTTTCCTGAAGAAGTAAAAATAGATGTTTCGGATATTCCCCTTAATCTTGCCGCCGATGAAAGCGCCCATACGGATAAGGATGCCCTGGAGCGGATTCAGATGGGTTACGGGTCAATTGCGGTTAAGCCAATTGCCAAAACCCTGAGCATGTCGCTCCGGGTGGCCGATGTTGCCCACCGGAATAACATTCCCTGTTTTTGCGCCGATCTTACGGTAAATCCCGTATTAGTGGAATGGAACAAGAATTTTGCGGCCAGGCTGGGTCCCTTCCCCGGTATAGGAAATATTGGTCTTATGGAGAGCAACGGTCACCAGAATTACAGGAACTGGGATACCATGCTGAGCTATCACCCCCGAAGGAATGCGCCCTGGGTTAAGGTAAAGGAAGGGGTTTATGAAACAGGCGAGGAGTATTACCGCACAGGCGGCGGTATTTTCGATCCTATGCCTCACTACGAAGCAATGTTCGAAAGAGCCTTATAACCAGATAAAGTATTTTTGATCATTGAAAATAATCACACACGACGATGATCATTGCATGACGAGTTAAAATATAATTCTCTGATCATTAAATTGATTAACCTGATTTGTACACATGAAGCGCCATGTGGGCGGATCATTTAAAAACAAAGAGAATACCATACCTTAGTAAATATTTGAATATAAATTTGATAGCCATAATTTATACGAAGCCCCATGTGGGCGGGTTATTTAAAAAAAAAGGTAGCCCACACAAAATAATTAACCTGCGGATAAAACATTTGTTTTTTCCGCAGATGTTTTCAATGAATACTGGCATTAAAAATCAGCGATTTACAAGAACAAAACCTGGAGGGTTTTTCCGCACCAACCGGATATGAGTTATTATTATTTAATCGGACAATAGTGTGCAGCTCATATTGTTTTGCCGATTTATAATCATTGTACCCTTTCCAGTTCTACTGTGAAATGACGCATAATGGGAGCCTCGTTTACTATCCTGTACCCCCTTTTAATTTGATCTCTTCTGTCATAAATATTCTTAAGTGCCACAGCCACCACATCCATGTGGTTATTGGTGTAAACCCTTCGTGGTATGGCAAGCCTCAGCAACTCCAGGTCAGGGTACCTGTTCTCCCTGGTGACGGGATCGCGATCTGCCAGCAAAGTACCAATTTCCGTTGCCCTTACCCCTGCCTCCTTATAGAGCTCCACAACCAGTGTCTGGGCAGCAAAATCCTCTTTGGGAATGTGCGGTAAAAACCTTTTTGCATCAACAAATATCGCATGTCCGCCGAAAGGCACAAGTACAGGAACACCAAACTCCTTAAGCCTGTTGCCCAGCCAGGCAACCTGGTTTATCCTGGTTTGCAGGTAATCGAAGTCAGTACCCTCAACCAGTCCCCGGGCCAGTGCCTCCATATCCCTTCCCGACATACCTCCATAGGTTATATATCCCTCAAACATAATATTATACACCGACGCCTTCTTAAATAGCTCCTCATCTTTGATTCCGATAAATCCGCCCATGTTCACTATCCCGTCTTTCTTACTGCTCATTGTCATCGCATCGGCACAGGTAAACATCTCCCGTACAATCTCCCTGATATCGCGGTCTTTGTATATACCTTCCCTCTGCTTTATAAACCAGGCATTTTCAGCAAAACGTGCCGAATCAAAAACCACGGGAATGCCGAAGCGATTGGCCATTTCACGAACGGCCCTGAGGTTGTCCATTGACACCGGTTGTCCGCCCGAAGAGTTACAGGTTACTGTTACAATGATAAATGGAATCTTCCCAACCGGGTAAGAGGTCAGAACATCTTCAAGCTTCAAAAGATCAATATTACCTTTGAACGGATGGTCAATGGTTGAATCAAATGCCTGGTCGATAGTGCAATCCACCGCCGTAGCCTTTCTGAATTCAATATGCCCCTTGGTGGTATCAAAATGTGAATTGCCAGGAACTATATCCCCCTCCTTCACCAGTGCGGAGAAGAGGACATTCTCGGCTGCACGGCCCTGATGGGTAGGCAAAAAATAAGGAAATCCGGTTATCTCCCTTATCATCTCCCTGAGCCTTTCATAGCTCGAAGAACCCGCATAGCTTTCATCACCCTGCATCATGGCCGACCATTGCATATCGCTCATTGCACCAGTACCCGAATCGGTAAGCAAATCGATATATACCTGGCTGCTTGAAAGGTTGAACACGTTATATTTTGCTTCCTTTATCCATTGTTCCCGCTCTCCGGGAGTACTTTTCCTGATGGCCTCAA
>SKND01000044.1 GCA_007120695.1 Bacteroidales bacterium
AATAACCAAAATTTTGACTTACAGAAGGAACCGCTGCGCTTTCCCATGAATTACACATCTGTCAGGCATAACTAATAATAACTTAATAATTCATGTGTAATCGACGAAGTCAATTTTTTTTCATCCGTCGTGGCATAATTTGGATGAAAAAAATTTGACCTGAGGGTCGATTTCTCATGCAAAGTATTGCCCTTTGTGGCTATTTTCACCAGATGAGAAATTCATGTATATTTGCCATGGGTAAAAGCTATCAGAAAAACAGATAATTAAGCTGAAACATCCAAACAGAGTATAACCAAATCCTTTATCATGCAGACTATAATTGGACTATTTGAAGAGAGCGTAAAAAAATACGGGACCAATCCTTTAATGCTTGAAAAACATAAAGATCAGTATGAAAGCACCTCATATAATGAAATAAGACAATCGGTTATCGAGTTTGCCGCGGGACTTATGAGCCTCGGAGTTGTTAAGGGAGACCGGATAGCACTTCTTTCAGAGGGCAGAAATGATTGGGTTATCTCTGAATTAGCTGTTCTGTATACAGGAGCAATAAATATCCCGCTGTCAGTTAAACTTGGTGATGCTTCAGAAATAAACTTCAGGCTCTCCCATTCCGGATCAAGAATAATAATTATTTCAGGCGGACAGGCACACAAGATCAAAACCCTGAAAAATGAACTTCCCGGACTTGAAAAGGTTATCTTGCTGGATAAACCTGAAGAGATGGATGAAAAAGACATTCTTTATGAAGATGTGTGCGAAACAGGCAAAAATTTCCTTGCAAAAAACAGTGAGAAATTTGAGAAAACATGGAAGTCAATTAAGGGTGACGATTATGCAAACATTTGCTACACTTCAGGAACTACAGCCGATCCGAAAGGGATCATTCTTTCACATAGAAATTATACTGCAAATATCGAGCAGGCAAGGAGCCTGATGGATGTGCCGGAATGGTACACGACCCTCCTTATTCTCCCCTGGGATCATGCCTTTGCCCACACGGCCGGCATCTATACTCTTATAGCAAGCGGGGCAAGTATGGCATCAGTGCAGGTTGGCAAAACACCTATGGAGACACTAAAAAACATCCCTCAGAACATAAAGGATATCCGGCCGGTGTTTTTACTTAGTGTTCCTGCTCTGGCAAAGAATTTCAGGAAAAATATTGAGAACGGTGTAAGGCAAAAAGGAAAAATTGCCAAAAAGCTATTTGATGCCGGATTGAGTGTTGCATATGCATATAACGGTACAGGCTGGGACAAGGGTAAGGGATTAAGGATACTTCTTAAACCCCTGGTTAAAATGTTTGACAAAATTCTCTTTTCCAAAGTCAGAGATAATTTCGGCGGAAGACTTAAATTTTTTATAGGCGGAGGAGCACTCCTGGATATTGAACTGCAAAGATTTTTCTATGCACTGGGTATACCAATGTTTCAGGGCTACGGGCTATCCGAGGCCTCTCCCATAATATCCTCCAACTCTGAAATCAAACATAAGCTTGGTTCTTCAGGATATCTGGTAAGTGACCTTGAACTCAGGATTTGTGATGAAGACAAAAATGCACTTCCGGTTGGAGAAAAAGGTGAAATAGTGATAAAAGGTGAGAATGTGATGAAGGGATACTGGAAGAACCAGGAAGCGACCGAATCGACAATTGTCGATGGATGGCTTTACACCGGAGATATGGGCTACATGGATAATGACGGGTTTCTTTATGTCCTGGGCCGTTTCAAGAGTCTCCTGATATCTGACGACGGGGAGAAATACAGTCCGGAGGGTATTGAAGAGGCCTTTACCGGACAATCTGATTACATCGACCAGTGTATGCTATACAACAATCAGAATCCATATACAGTTGCTCTTATCGTACCAAATAAGGAGTCATTGAAGAGATGGCTGAAAGAAAAAAATCTCAAGCCCGAATCAAAGGAGGGCCAGATAGCAATGCTTAAGCTAATTGAGCTTGAGCTGAATGAATACCGTATCGGACGGAAATATGAAAAGATGTTCCCCCAGAGATGGCTGCCTGCCTCTATCGGAGTTCTGGATGAAGCTTTTACGGAGAATAACCATTTGCTTAACAGTACCCTGAAAATTGTAAGAGGGAAAATTACAGAAAAGTATCAGGACAGGATTAACTATCTTTACAATTTAGAATCTAAAGATATCTGCAACCAGAAAAATATGGAAGCTATTAACTCACTTATATCCGGCGGGAATTAATCATTTATTCAGGCTAATATATAATAGAGCGTTAACCTTTCCGTTCAAGTATATTATAAACAGGTTACATAACAATTGATGAAGGATTTTTTAAGGTTCCTAACCAGCAAAGTTTTCTGGAAAAATATTGCATTTATTGCCGGCATAGCTGTATTTATAGCTATCTCCGTATTTATCGGATTAAAGATATATACCAAACATGGCAAAGCCTTCGCCGTACCTGACCTCAGGGGATTAACGGTTGAGGAGGCTGAGCTTGTAACCCGGGCAAGAAGGCTTAGATTTAAAGTAGCTGATTCGGTATTTTTAAGCCATGAAGCCAGGGGAACAGTTATTGACCAGAATCCGGCACCCAACTTCAGGGTCAAGGAAAACAGGACAATATTCCTCACCATCAACGCGATGAGTCCGGAAAGGGTTCCAGTGCCCGATGTTACAGGAGTCTCATTGAGACAGGCCAGAGCCATTATTGAGACTCAGGGACTGACAGTGGGACGGTTGATATATGTTCCCGATATAGCGCTCAACAATGTTTTAAGACAACAATTTGAAGGAAGGGATATAAATCCGGGCGAAATGGTTAACAGGGGAGAGAGGATTGATCTGGTTCTGGGCGAGGGATTAAGTTCGAGGACCACATTTGTCCCCGACCTTCTTTACCTGACAGGTGATGCAGCCAGGGACAAAATCCTGGAATCATCACTTAACCTGGGTGCTACGCTTTATGATGAGTCTGTCGATACCGCAGAAGATTCGCTGAATGCCTTTGTGTGGAGACAAAGACCGGAATACACTGAAGACTTGCAGATTAGACTGGGTTCGACAGTCGATCTTTGGCTCTCTGTTGATTCAACCCTTTTACCGGTACCGGATACACTCGATCTAAACATTCCTGATTTCTTTGATGACGAAGATTTTATCATACAGTAGCCTTCTGATACTTCTGTCAGGTTCTATTCCCGGGTGGTCGCAGGAGATTCTTACCGGCATTGAAGTAAACCAGAGTGTAAGAGAGAGTTATAGACAACAACCAGTGCTTAAGTCAACAACAACAGGAATACTGGAATTGCCTTTTTTTGATGATTTCTCAATGTCAGCAGTATACCCCGACAACGAAAAATGGTCAGACAGATTTGCATTCATTAATAATGATTATCCTGTCAACCCTGTTTCCATAGGAGTGGCAACCCTTGACGCCATTGATCATACTGGTTCTCTGTATGAACATGCCACAACGTGGCCCTTTCTGGCTGACAGGCTCACAACAAGACCAATAGACCTTGAATATCCGGCTTCTGACAGTATTTACCTCAGTTTTTTCTATCAGCCACAGGGTAAGGGAGACAAACCCCAGCCGTCCGATTCGCTGAGGCTGGAGTTTTATTCCCCTGAGAACGAATTATGGAGAGTGGTATGGTCTGTACCGGGGGACAGCCTGCATGATTTCAGGCTGGTCATGATCCCGGTTACAGAGACCGGGTATCTTATGGAAGGATTCCGGTTCAGGTTCAGCAATATTGCCAGCATTGCCGATAACAGGCATAATCCTGGATCCATGGGCAATGCTGACCACTGGCATATAGACTATGTTTACCTGAATAAAGGCAGGTCATATACCGACACTGTATTCAGGGATGTTGCCTTTACCGAATCACCTGGTTCATTTCTGAATAATTATGAGGCGATGCCATGGGATCAGTTTCATGCAGGGAGGCTGGCTGAAATGGGGTCAGTAGTTCCCTTTGTTTATCGCAATAATGACAACATCACAAGAAGTGTTCAGAGACATTTTTCAATAGATAATGTATATGAAACCAGAACTGTGCATAATTTTTCAGGAGTAACGGTAACCATTGAGCCCGGAGAATTGCACAGTTATAACTCAGATCTGGCATACTCGTTCAATACAGGTAATCCCGATTCGGCACTTTTCAGGATCAAAACATGGCTGGTTACAGACGATTTTGATTTCAAGGGTAATGACACCGTTGTGTATTACCAGGATTTCAACAACTATTTTGCGCTGGATGACGGTACCGCAGAAAACGGCTACGGCCTGTTTGGGGGCGGCACAGAAAATGCAAAGCTTGCATACAGGTTCAGGGCTTATAAAGCTGATTCTCTCAGGGCAATCAAGGTTTATTTCAATCAGTCATTAAATGACGCATCAATGCAATACTTCAACCTGGCGGTTTGGGATGATAATAATGGCCGGCCCGGAAATATCGTTTATATTCAGGAAGGAGAAAGGCCTGTATATGAGGAGGAACTAAACAGGTTCCATACTTACTACCTTGATTCAGCAGTCTTTGTAAACCAGGTCTTTTACGTGGGAATTATTCAGACCACCTCCGAATATCTTAATATTGGATTCGATGTGAACAGAAATAACAGGAACAGGATCTTCTACAATATTTATGGAGAATGGCTGAACTCATCACTGGAAGGTTCACTGATGATAAGACCTGTTTCGGGATCCTCCCTTACCACCAGTTTGCAGAATGTCATTCCGGACAGGAAAAGGGAGCTGAAGGTATATCCAAATCCTGCAACTGACGTTCTCTATATTGATCTTGGTGGTGATGCCGGAACCGGAAAAATAACCCATAAACTTTTCAACCGCATGGGGCAACTGGTTTTTCAGGACACCGGTAATATCAACAGAATTGATATCTCTTCCTTTCCACCAGGAATATATATTCTTCAAACCGAAAGCGGATCAGTTGAGTTTGAAACAAAAAAGATACTGATTACAAAATAAGTTAATTAAGATATGTCAGAATATTCAACCGGAGACCCGGCCGATGAGAATTATAAAGACTCGGCCGACCTGTATGAGCATTTCAGGTTTGAAGCCGATCCCGGCCAGAAAATGCTGAGGATCGATAAATTTCTTGTGAACCGGATTGAAAATACATCAAGGAGCCGCATACAAAGTGCTGCTCTGGCCGGCAATATAATGGTTAACAGTTCGGTTGTGAAATCAAATTACCGGGTAAGGCCTGGTGACGTTATTACCATTGTAATGGCATGGCCACCAAGAGAGATAGAACTTGTGCCGGAAGAGATACCGGTTAATGTGGTATACGAAGATGATCATTTTGTGATTGTAAACAAGGAGGCCGGCATGGTGGTCCATCCTGGCCACGGCAACTATACAGGAACGCTTGTGAACGCCCTGGCATGGAGGTTCAGGGATATGCCCCTGTTTAAATCAGGGGAGTTGCGTCCGGGACTGGTGCACAGGATAGACAAGAATACCAGCGGACTGATTGTTGTGGCGAAGACAGAGCTGGCTATGAACCGGCTGGCAAAACAGTTTTTTGACAGAAAAACAAAGCGGGAGTATATAGGCATTGTATGGGGCCAGCCGGAACCTCCGGAGGGAAAGATTGAGGGAAATATAGGAAGGCACCTGAAAGACAGGATGAAGATGGATGTTTTCAACGACGGATCAGCAGGCAAACATGCCGTTACACATTACAGGATAATTGAAAAACTGGGCTACATAAGTCTGGTGGCATGCAAGCTTGAGACCGGTAGAACACATCAGATCAGGGTCCACATGGAACACATCGGGCATCCCCTGTTCAACGATGAAAGGTATGGTGGAAACCGGATTATGCGAGGCACAACGTTCTCCAAATACAAACAATTTGTACAGAACTGTTTTAAAGTGCTTCCACGGCATGCCCTTCATGCAAAATCCCTGGGTTTCACTCACCCCTTTACGGGTAATGAGATGTATTTTGAATCTGATATGCCGGCCGATATGCAGCAGCTTCTTGAAAAATGGAGAAAATATACCGGTGGCAGAGAGAATGAAGTTTAGTTGAGGAGTACAAACTTGTCTGAACAGAATTCATGGGAAAACGAAGCGTTTCATCTTGTAAGTCAAATCTTTATCAATTATTTAACCATAATTTTGGCTCCTTTTTAAAGGATAAGTAGTCGCTTAGCTTAAGATACAAATCCGGTTTTTATTACTTTTACAATATAATAACAATACGCTCAACTCATTCTGATCTGATGCTCAAAAATATAGCCATTGCAGCCGGTGGTGACTCTTCCGAATATATTGTTTCGGTGGCGAGTGCCTCTAATATAGAAAAATCACTTGACAATAAACGTTACAGACCTTTTCTTATAACCATGAAAGGCAAGCGCTGGATTTATGGCACACTTGATGATCCCGGACCTGAAATTGATAAAAATGATTTTTCTGTTACCCTTAACGGGGAAAAAATAAAATTTGACTGCGTATTCATGGCAATACACGGCACCCCCGGCGAGGATGGAAAACTGCAGGCGTACTTTGATCTTCTTAATATTCCTTATACCACTTGCGGAGTTCTGACATCAGCACTTGCATTCAACAAATACGTATGTAAAGGCTTCCTGAACAACTTTGGTATACTGTCGCCAAAAGCAATGCTGGTACGCAGGGGATATAAGTTTGATCCTAAAACAATAACCACTGAAATTGGTCTGCCCTGCTTTATCAAGCCTAACAGCGGAGGGTCAAGTTTCGGGGTTACCAGGGTAAACAGGGAATCGCAGATTAAAGATGCTGTTCACAAAGCATTCAGGGAGGATGATGAGGTTATTATTGAAGAGTTTATTGAAGGGATGGAGCTTACAGGGGGAGTTATAAAAACTGCAGACAGGGAGATACTATTTCCGCTAACCGAGATTGTAAGCAAAAATGAGTTTTTCGATTTTGATGCCAAGTATAACAGGGAAGCAGATGAAATTACACCGGCAAGAATTTCATCTGAACTAACAGAGGAGTGCCGGAAAATCTCCTCTCTGATCTATGATATTTTAAACTGCCGGGGAATTGTCAGGATAGATTATATGTTAAAGAGCAACAAGTTTTATTTTCTTGAGGTGAACACCGTTCCAGGAATGACAGATACAAGCATAATACCACAGCAGGCTGAAGCACTGGGACTTGATATAAAAGAGCTTTTCTCATCGGCTGTTGAAGATGCCATTGAATATACCCGCACCAGGAGGCAACTTTGAAAATTGTGAATAATCTGTCCCTGTTAAAAATTCAGGGTCAAACCGCCGTTCACCATCCTCGGAAGTCCCACCCTGATTCCCTGCGGACGTCTGGTTGCGATATACCTCTCATTTAGTATATTCTTAACCGACATGCTCAGTCTCAATCCCCGCTGAAAGTCAAACCAGGCTGAAAGATCCATAACAAAGTACGGGGATAATTTCCCGATCCTGCCATCAGCGGTTGCCTGCACGTAGTGATAATCAGGATCACCGTTCATTAGATCAATCCATTTCCCGGTGTTTACCGTATTTAGCACATCAGTATACTGCTCACCCGTAAAATGACCGGAAAACCTTATCCCGAATCCTCCGGTTCCCTGATAATTAACAGCACCCGAAGCTGTTAATCCGGGTGAGTACGGAGTCCTGTTACCTCTTACATTAACAAAAACAGTGTCATTTATGCTACCGTTGGAAATTCTCTGGACAACATATCTGTCGCCCGAAAAAACAGACCTGGTTGCCGTTGTATTAATATTGAGGCTCAGACTACCAGGCATTTGTATTATTTCCGACAGTAGAACGGCAAGTTCGGCTTCAACTCCCCTGTGATCTGTCCTTCCGCCATTTATGTAGCCGGTACCGGGTCCGCCGGAGGACTCAGAAACAGGTATGACCTGGTTGGAGAAATCCATTCTGAAGAGGGTCAACTCAAATCCAACAAACCCAAATAAATGCGTCCGGCTGCCAACCTCAATATTCCAGCTCCTCTCGGCATCCAGTTGCAGATCCTCTCCTTCATTGCTTATGGCATCCTTTATGCGCGGAGGAGCGAAACCACGATGAATACCTACGAAAATACCACTCTGCTGGTTAAAATTGTAGTTGATACCTGCCCCGGGGATAATTTCAAAAAGTAAGCTGTTGTTCTTAATACTTACATCGTTCATTCCGGTTCTTAGTATATGGCGTTCATAATTGAGCATCTCAGTCCTCAATCCCGCGGTTAATGAAAGCCTGTCATTTACAAGAAGCTTATTCTGCAACCAGGAGCTTACTGCATGGCCGGTCCTTACCTCGTCATCCCTCAGGTTACCTGATACAGCCTCTGCTGTTGTACCATTCACCCTCTGCTCGTAAGCCCTTTCATATAGCAATCTGGATCCCGCTAAAATAACATTGTCCATGCCAAGAATATCAGCTCTGTACCGGAGCCTTGGCTCAAAGCCGGCAACCTCAAAATGCCTGTTTCTGTTCCCGGTACTGTTGCGCATAAATATGGCCCCGCCAGGAACAGCATGATCGCCCCAGACAACCCCACTAAGGTTGGATGAACCCGGATCAGAAGAAAAATCCTGTCTCCTCCAGTTTCTTGTTGTTGTATAGGCAAATGCGGTAGAGTTAAGCTGAAGTCTGTCATTAACAGCAAAATCATGACTCACACCAAGTGAGTACCTCCTGACATCGAGATTGTCGCCGGGTGCCAGTCGCTTATAATCCTCTCCCCCATTGTCATACATTAACTGCGTAAGACCAACATAGGTTGAATTGGAGTTCTCATCATAAATCCCCAACTTAATGGTAAGATTCGACCGGGGCGAAGATTTGAACCTGATCTTGCTGCTGATGTCATTCAAAACAAACCTCGTTGGGCCAAGGTTTTCGGCCTGTCTTCTCAGATAGTTAATGCTAAACCCGGTATTTCCGAATGTATTTCCATAACCAAATTGTCCTGTATAATATCCACCGTGACCACCTCTGACGCTAATTGACCCGCTACTTTCTGCCGGCGGATCAGAAGTAATATAATTTATAACCCCTCCTACGGTCTGAGGACCATACAGAATAGAACCGCTGCCTTTAAGAATTTCGACACCGCTCATTCTATCAATACCTGGTGTATAATACATCTCCGGTTCACCGTAAGGTCCCAGGGCAACCGGGATTCCATCCTCAAGTATCAGTACATTTCTGCTCTTGTCAGGATCTAGTCCCCGTACCCCGATATTTGCCCTTAGCCCTGCTCCCTCTTCCTCTACAACATGAATGCCGGTAACGGACCTGAGCACTTCATTGCCGCTGAGTGGTGCTATTGCCATGATATCCATGCTTCTGATATTTGCTGCAGAACCGGGCAGATAACGAAGTATTCCGATCCTGCTTCCTGACACTTCAACTCCTTCCATCATATGGATATCCTGTTCAACAAAAAAGTTCAACTCCATTGTCTCACCCCTTGCAACTTTCACCCCTTTTTCCTGGCTCCTGTATCCGATACCCTGCACCTTGATTACATGACTCCCCTCAGGCAGGTTCACAAGCATATAATTCCCGTTTGTATCTGTTGATGTACCATTAGATGTTCCCTTTGCATATAAGGTTATAAATGGTACTC
The DNA here is from genome assembly GCA_007120695.1 of Bacteroidales bacterium. Taxonomy (GTDB): domain Bacteria; phylum Bacteroidota; class Bacteroidia; order Bacteroidales; family PUMT01; genus PXAP01. The sequence goes on from SKND01000044.1 coordinate 9,632, forward strand.
CTTCATTTCCGAGAACTACCCTGCCGAAAATTTCAGTTCTGTATCCATTTTCAGGCATGCCTGAAATGCTGTTTGTAACACACATCACTAATGATGTAATAATTGTAAGGACCCTTATCATAATATCCGAAATTTTCAATACCGTTAAATTGTTTTCGGCAAATATATATGCAGGAAACAGGTACATCAATACCTAATAATGGTGATTTTGACCTTTCATCCTGATTTACGGGTATCCCGGTGCAGTTACAGAAAATGCCTGCCTCGCCCGGTAACAGGAAAAACAGGCATCAGATTAACCCGGTAAAAAACAATTTCAGATCAGAAGAACCACCTGTAAGCCAGGTTAAAATTCCTTCCGGGCATAGGATAATTCCTCTCTTCAATTCTGGTGAGGTGGTCCCGGTATCTAACATCAAGCAAATTCTCCACCCTGAGTATAATCACATGCTGTCCTGAACTGTTTAGCCTGACACCGGTATTTAGTCCGAGTAACGTATAACCCGGAGTGGAATTCTCCCCCGGAGCAACATTATTCTGTGAAGACACGGCACGAACCCTTGAGCCGATCCATCCCCTTCCGTAATCATACTCAAGACGTCCAGAGAACCTCACCGGAGGTATAAAAGGCAGATATTCCCTCTCTTCAGAGGTCCTTTGGCCAAGGACGTAATCAAGACCCAGATCGGCATTCAATCCGTCAGTTATTTCCCATCCAAGGGATAACTCACCTCCGTATAACCTTGCCTTGTCTCCCTGGTATTCAACAACCGGCAATCCGGATCCCGGATCTGACTCCCCGGTGGGCTGCATTATTATGAAATTACTGAAGTAATTGTAGAATAGTGCAATCTCAGATTGCACAGCTCCATTTGAATATCTTACAAAAAAATCACTCCCGTAGCCTATCTCATCACCAAGATTAATGCTGCCAACTTCATAGAGTCCGGCACATAAATGTGGTCCGTTGGCAAAAAGCTCTTCAAGCATCGGATACCTGTGTGACCTGGCAAACTGTCCCCCTAGCTCAAAACCATCTGCAGGCCTGTAATTAAGTCCGAGAGAACCGGCATAAACGAAGGCATCGCGGGTCTGGTTCATATCAGAAAATTGATTGGGTAGAGCCGTTGCCCGGAGGAAATCCAGGCGGCCGCCAAACTGCAATCTCACTCTTGTAGTCAGAGGTATCTCCTGAAAGGTAAACAACCCGATGTTAAACCTGTTCTCATCAGGTGTAAAAGCATCATCACCTGTTATGTTCATCACTCTCCCGTATACATTCAGACCTATAGCTCCCCTGTCAAGAATTCCCAGTGGCTTGTGCTGTATTGTAAGGGTGGAACTTATATTGAGTTTGTCAAATTCTATTTCAAGATCTTCATGCACTATCCCCTCCTCAAGTTCTTTTTCAATCTCCTGCTGAACAAACCTTGACGCATGCATTCTTAACTGAGCTTTATCAAAAAAACTACTTACACCAAAATTCAACCTTCCCTGTAACATCTGCTGCTGAATCCTTACCTCTGCACTTTCATCAGGATCATCCAGCTCCTCAGGTATACCATATGATAGCCTGCCCATAGAGACATTTATTCCCCCGCTGGTGCGGTCGTTGTCAAATCCAACACCCAGAGAACCGTCATAACTATCCATATATGTGCTTGGGATAATTCCATCGGGTGTCCTGACATCACCAGCCTTCCGGTAACCAAAGCGACCTGCAGCAGCCCAGCTTTCATCCCCCCAGGTATACCTGCCAAAGCCCGCACCCATATTATTCATCGATGAACCCTGAAGTGACATTACTCCTGATCCGCCCTGATCCCATTGCTCAGGTATATCTGCAGTCATTAAGTTTATAACGCCGCCGATGGCACTTGAACCATAGAGCAGGCTGGCAGGACCTCTTACTACCTCCACCCTGTTGGATGAAAGGGGATCAAGAGAGATGGCGTGGCCAGAGGAGGTCTCAGAAATATCACCCATCCTTTCACCATTCTGCAAAATAAGTATCCGGTCACCATCGAGTCCGCGTATAATAGGCCGGCTTGGAGTCGGCCCCATCGACCTCATTGCTATACCAGGCTCACCATCGAGCATCTCGCCGAAAGAAATTTCTGCCCGTTTTTGCAGTTCCTCCCCAAGAAATACCTTATCGGGCTGGTATCTGAAACCCCGTGCTGTTGGTGATGAAGTAATAACTATCTCATCGATATCAATACCGCTATAGGTTACCTCAATATGGAGTTCCACTACCTCTTTATCACCAATATCAAAATCGACACCGGTTATCACAAAACCCATTCCTTTAACCACAAGTGTATGACTACCCGGCGGAATATCCTTCATCCGGTACAAACCATTTGCATCAGTGAAGGTGCCCATCCTCGTTCCCTCAAGGATCAGATTAATAAACGGGACCGTTTCTCCTTCAGATGTTGTAACCTTCCCGTGCAGGGTATTGCCGGAGACTGAATTTGCATCTGATCCATACAGGTTTACTATATTAAAAAGAAAAATTGCTGCACAGAACCATATCGCAAATTTTTTAAGATAAGAGCATGATAATAACCGGCACGCCTCATCTGAGTTTTTCATACCGGATCCTGCAATGGAAATATTCTCTGATTCTTTCTTATTGGATCCTGCAATGGAAATATTTATTGGCCTCATTTTATTATTTGATTGTCTGTCGATTTGGAGTTGGTATGATCCTGGATTAATCATGATAAGCCATGACCTGAAATACCAGGATGATTGACATATAAGCCGGATGTAAATGATGGCTGATAATCAACAGGGGGGAGCCCGGAGCAGGCTAAGAGAAACTGATTGTATGAAATAAACCTCATCTGGCTGCTGAAACCTAAGATCTGCTTCCTTCATCCTGAATACTTCCGGAGCGACTATCAAAGAAAACAGGACTACCGGGGCATCAGTTGTGACAGTATAAAACAGAAGCTCTTTGTCTGTATGCTGATGTTTTCCACTCTTCTCAGAATTTCCGCAGCAACAGGACTTGATTGGGTGGGAATGTTCAATAACAATTCCTTCCGAGGAGATATGCCGGTGCCTGTTTACAGTATTGTTGAACAATACAAGAAACAGCGGTAATATCATCAGAAGACTGAGACCTCGATTCATCCGAACAAATCAGGTTAATCAAATTAATATCCAATTAATTTCGTTTAGCAGTTAATCTATATTCAGTTTTGACACCCTGAATTATTCATCTTATTTAGTTTAACGAAGCAACATGAGTATGGTTTCATCGAATTATTGTAAATCCATTTTTTCAGTAGGCTATTAAACTAAACTGAGGCAAAAATAAAATAAGAATTTAAACCTGACAATACCTAAAACTTGGTAATTATAATGATTTAAGAACAAAAACAGCAATCCCTTTAAGAGATTGCTGCAAAAACAGATATTATTTATATCGTTTTTAAATTAAAATCAGAAAAACAGACGCCAGGCCAGGGTGAAATTTCTTCCGGGCATCGGAAAATTCCTGTCGGTAACGCGGGACAGGTGATCGCGGTATCTCTGATCGAGCAGGTTATCTATCCTGAAGATAATAACATGCCTTCCGGGTGAATCTATCCTGTATCCGGCAGAAAATCCAAGCAGTGTATAACCATCAGTAACTTCTTCATCAGGAGCCACCCTGCCCTGTTTTGCAGCAGAAACAAGCCTCCCTCCTATCCAGCCGGGACCAAAATCGTATTCCAGGTCGGCCATAAACCTGAATGGAGGGATAAAGGGCAGATAATATTTGCCGTTGTTAAACCTCCGGCCGTCAACATAATCAGCACCAAGTCCAAGCTCAAGATTATCATGTAGTTTAATAGCCGCTGACAACTCACCCCCTATAAGGCGCGCCTCATCCCCTGTATACCGGAAAACGCGATAACCCGAACCAGGATCTACCTCACCGGTAGGCTCAAAAATTATATAATTACGAAAATAATTGACAAATCCCGCAAGTTCAACATCTATTAAACCGTTTTTCCATCTTATAAAAAGGTCAGCACCCTGACCAATCTCATCTTTTATATTAAGGTTGCCAATCTCATATACCCCGGAGCCCAGATGTGGACCATCAGCATATAATTCCTCGACAGAGGGATTACGGTGAGACCTGGCAAATTGCCCTCCTATTTCAAGTTCATCAATTGGTCGGCTGTTGAAACCAATTGAACCGGTATAATTGAATGCATTCCTTGTGGCACTTATATCCGGAAACATTTCATTGGATATTGCACCTGTATGCTGAAAATCGAGACGAATTCCTGCCTGCAGCCTCATTTTATTTGAAAGAGGAATCTCCTGGAACGTAAATACCCCGAGATTCACCCTCATCTCACCGGGGGTATATGCTTCGTCACCACCAACATCAAGCTTGTGTCCGTGCAGATTCATCCCAATTGCCCCGCGGTCAAAAAATTCAAAGGGTTTATGCTGCATCGTAAGTGTGGAACTTAGAGCATATTTTCCGTATTCTATCTCCAGATCTTCATCCAGCACACCTTCCTGCCATTCATATTCAATTTCCTGTTGGCGCATATGGCTCGCATTGAAACGTAACTGCCCCTTATCCAGAAATCCGTCGTTTTCATAGTTAACCCTTCCCTGGAAAGCCTGTCTCTGCATCAGTATTTGCACTCCCGCATCCGGATCATCTATATTGTCAGGTATCTCATAGGTCATGTCAGCCAGCGACAGACTTAGCCCACCAGTTGTGGAACCTGTGTTAAACCCAAAGCCAAATGCACCATCCATATTGTTCATAGATGTTCCGGGCAACACTCCTTCGGGGGTGGTTATGTCGGACGACTGCCGGTGCGCAATTCTTCCTGTAACCGCCCAGTTATCGTTTCCATAAGTATATCGCCCAAAACCTGCTCCCATCCTGTTCATAGTAGCCCCCTGTACGGAAAATACTCCGGATGATCCAATATCCCACCGGTCAGGTATATCAGTGGTCATCAAATTTATAACTCCTCCCAGGGCGCTTGAGCCGTAAAGCAGACTTGCAGGTCCTCTTACCACCTCAACCCTGTTTGCAACAAGAGGATCAAGAGCGATGGTATGATCAACTGAGGTTTCAGAAATATCACCCATCCTTTCTCCGTTTTCAAGCACAAGTATCCTGTCGCCGTCCATTCCCCTGATAACAGGGCGGGCCGGTACAGAACCCAAAGAACTCATGGCTATACCTGGAGAATGATTGAGCATTTCTCCAAATGAGACCTCGGATCTTTTCTGGAGGTTTTCTCCCATCATGGCCATATCCGGCTGGTATCTGAAACCACTGGCCGTAGGTGATGATGTAATTACAATCTCATCAATATCAAGACCGCTATAATAAACCTCCACATCAACTTCAATGGTTTGGTTAGCTGAAATTTCAAACTCAACAGACTGTGTTTCATATCCCATACCTCTGACAACAAGAGTATGACTTCCCACAGGAAGATTTGTAATTATGTAATGACCTGAAGCATCGGTAATTGTTCCTCTCCTGGTTCCTTCGATCAATACATTAATAAACGGAATGTGTTCCCCATCCTCTGCACTTACAACATGACCGAACACATTGGCATCTGTATCGGATGGCAGAATATCTATATCTGCCTGAGCATGAATACCTATGTTATATAATGATATAATCAGCGCTGTAAATAAAATGAAAATCGTTCTCATAAACTTATAGATTTAGTACTAATGATTATTTCAATAAAGCTTTGCCGGAAATAAATTATCCAGGCCAGAACAGCCGTATTCAGATCAGAGCGGATCGGCTGGCAGAAGTCAAGTTATAATGCGGGAGGCGCGCGAAGGAGGGGCAATCTTGCATATACGGAGTAAAATACCAATTCCGGGGTCAAAATTTTCTGATATAATTTAGAATCCCGGTAAACCTGCATTGTAAAAAATGCAAGCACAATAACAAGTCCGCTATAATAAACCAGGTCCAGAATAAGATACTCCAGCTCGCTATGGCCATGTTTTTCAAATGGTGTACCGGAAGTTGATGCTGCCTTTTTATAAGGGTGTGCATGCTCAACAATAATACCATTGGGCAGCTGGTGATAATGCCAGTTAACCGAATTATTAATGAATAATCCAAGCGTAAATACAATCAGAACAATTGAAAGAAACCTTTTCATAAAGTACCGTAACAATAGCTTTAACAGTATAAACGCTAATTATTACTATTATGTTTAATGCTTTGGTTATTTTAAGGAGATCTGACTGCCTGGTCTCATATCCATTAAAAAGAATCTTGTCATTCTTTCCACTGAACTAACCGGAAATTTCTAGCATCCGCCTGATTGGTACAACAGCCCTCTCCCTAATTGCCGGATCAACATCTACTTCGAATTTCTCTTCATTCAGGCTTGTATAAATCTTCTGGATGGTGTGCAGCTTCATGTATTTGCAGTCACTACAGCCACAGGTAGAATCAATAGGCGGTGCGGGAATGAACAGCTTTCCGGGACTTTGTTTCTTCATCTGGTGCAGGATTCCAGATTCAGTAGCCACAATGTATTCCCTTCCTTTGTCGTTTGAAGTAAATTTTAGCAAAGCCGATGTAGAGCCGATAAAATCAGATGCAATCTGTATCGGTTTCTGACATTCAGGGTGCGAGATCAGTTTCGCCTCCGGATACCTCTCCTTTAATTCCAGTATCCGCTCCAGCGAAAACTCCTCATGAACGTGACATGCCCCGTCCCATACCACCATATTTCTCCCTGTTATGCTGTTTATATAGTTGCCCAGATTCCGGTCAGGTGCAAATATAATCTTCTGATCCCGGGGAATACTCTCTATTACCTTTACCGCATTGGTTGATGTGCAGCATATATCGGTCATCGCCTTTATCTCGGCTGTGGTGTTCACATATGAAACAACTATATGGCCGGGGTGTTTATCAATGAATCTTCGGAACAGGTCCGGCGGACATGAATCGGCAAGTGAGCAGCCGGCCTCCCTGTCGGGAATCAGCACCTTCTTTTCAGGAGACAGTATCTTGGCTGTTTCAGCCATGAAATTAACGCCGGCAAACACAATTATGCCGGCATCAGTATCGGCCGATTTTCTTGAAAGATCAAGACTGTCGCCAACAAAATCGGCAATATCCTGTATTTCGCCAATCTGGTAATAGTGAGCCAGAATAACTGCGTTCTTCTCCTGCCTTAACCTGTTTATCTCCTTAATAAGATCCATTACTTAATATTTTGATTGTAAAATTAACAATTCTATAAATGATGAAGCATCAATAGGAGGAAAATCAGTTTCTAAACTGTAATATTATTATTCATACTTCAGTGTCTCCACCGGATTTACACTTCCGGCCTTCCATGTCTGCAATACAACCGTTGCCATTGCTGTTAAAAGCCCAATAAGTGCCGCTGCAGCAAATACCCATACCTCCATTTCTCTTCTGTATGGGAAATTATTCAGCCATTCACGCAGTATAAAAAACGCCAGGGGCATACCGATCATACATGAAACAAGAACCAGCCGTGCAAACTCGGCCGATACCAGGGTTATAACCTGTAGTACATTAGCTCCCATTGCTTTCCTGATCCCTATCTCCTTAATTCTCTGCTCAACCGAAAATGCCGACAAACCCAGGAGTCCCAGGCAGGCAACAAAAATGGACAAAAAGGTAAAGAGGAGAAGGATAACCTGAAGGCGACTTTCTGTAAGATGCAACCGGTCATAATTTTGCGAAACAAAGTTGCTGTTATAGACCTGAGCCGGAAAATGGCTGCTCCATACTTCGCCAATGAGATGGTTTGCACGGGCCATGTTCTCCTCATCAACCCTTACTGTTATGTTATTGTGCCCTATAAGAGATGTACTGATTACCATTGGTTTGATCACCTCTGTCAAAGGTTGAAAATGAAAATCATCTACAACCCCGGTTATCTGTCCCCAATTACTGGTCTCTCCCTGCTGGCCTGTCAGAAGACCGACCTCATGCCCCAGTGCATCGACAGGGCTGCTGAAACCGAACATCCTGCGCGCAGCATCATTTATTATATAATGAACAGATGTATCCGACACCATCCAGGGAGCAAAGTCAGACCCTGCCAGAATTCTCATCTCAAAAACCGGCAAGTAACGGTCATCTGCCCTGTTAACAATGGGGAAATAGGTTTCGGGGTCATCTCTCAGAACATGTGGATTATCCATGTATCTCATGTCTGTGGGAATCACCATGGAGCGGGTGACATCAGTAACTTCAGGGATAGCCAAAAGGTCATCCCTGAGTACTTCCCAGGAGTTAAAGACAGACCTGTTCTCTACCGGGATATTGATCAATCCGAAACGGTTATAGCCAAGGTCCTTATTGTTAATATACTGCAACTGCCGGTAAACCGATATTGAACAAATAATAAGCCCGATTGATACTGCAAACTGACCTATAACAAGAACCCTCCTGAAGAACTGGCTGCCTTCATCCCCCTTTCTACCTTTCAATACATGAGCAGGTTTGTAGGAAGAGAGGAAAAATGCAGGATATGCACCGGCAAAGAATGCCAGTGCAAGCCAGGCAGCCATAACAATCAACGGGTTCCAGTCCCTGAAAACCATCGAAAGAGTCATTGACTTCCCCGTGAACTGAGAGAACCAGGGCAAAGAAAGCTCAATAAGGATTATAGCCACCACCAGGGCAAGAAAGCTGAAAAGGACCGATTCGCCCAGGAACTGCCGTACCAGTTGCGATCTTCTGGCACCGGCAACCTTTCTTACCCCGACCTCAAGAGCCCGCCGGGAAGCCCTGGCCGTGGAGAGATTCATGAAATTGATCCCTGCTATTATCAGGAGCAGCAAAGAAACCAGGCTGAATACCAGCACCGACGTCCGGCTTCCCGGCGATTCAATCTCCCATATCCTGTTAGCATTCAAATGTATATCAGTCACCGACATCAACTCCAGCCGCAAAAATTCACGGGGATCATCAAAATCAATGAAGCCGCTGAACTCAGGTGCAAAATAATCATCAACAAGATCCTGGATGCTGTTTTCAAATGCCGGCACATCAGTATTTTGTGCAAGCAATATGTATGTATAGATGCTGCTCGCCATCCAGCTGGACATCATCTGCTCGTGACGAATACTGTAAAGCGAAGAAAAGGAGCCTATAAGGTCTGCCTGCAAATGCGAATTATGCGGAAAATCCTCGAATACCGCTGTTACCCTGTATGGCCTCACAGTACCCTGGTAATTAACATTCAAAACACTTTCGGGCCCGGGAACGCCGCCAAAGTACTTATTGGCGTAACTTTCTGAAATTGCAATGGTAAAAGGCTCATCCAGGCAATTCCTTGCCCCCTCAACCAACCTGAAAGAGAATACATTAAAAAACGAACTGTCAGCATAGACCAGCCGTTCATTAATAAAGTCCCTGTTATCATCCTCTACCTGTACATTGTCACGGGCGATCCTCACAAAGGCTTCAACCTGCGGATAATCTTCCAGCATTTTAGGTCCTACCGGGGGAGGAGTTATTGGAACATGAATCCGCTCTTCTTCAAGCTGCATATCCCTTTCTACCCGGTATATCCTTTCAGAATTCTCATGAAACCTGTCATAGCTTAACTCATCGTAAACCCACAGGTAGATAATGATTGAAGCTGCCAGGCCAATTGACAGACCGGCAATATTAATGATAGAAAAGAGTGTGTTTTTTTTCAGGACCCTGAGGGCAATCAATAAATAGTTTCTAATCATAATTAAATTGATTTGTAACAAATTACAAAAAACTATCTTCTGACAAGCCAAAAAAATGCCAAAAACCTTATTTGCCTGATAAACAATTTATTAATTAGTTTGCAAGGCAATTACAATAACCCTTTTTGCACGTTAGCGGACATATTGTGTTCAATAATGTACAAACTGACAAATACTTTTTAATTTTACAAAGCTAGTTTAAAGCATTATTATTGCCGGAGTCTGCGAATCATTCGTTGTCAACTGATATGATAAGATCAGAAAAAATATCTCTTTCAATAGGTAATTTGAATCTTTTCAAAGAACTATCCTTCACAATAGAACGAGGGGGAAATGTCTGTTTTGCCGGCCCGTCGGGGAGGGGAAAGTCATCATTGCTTAAAATGCTGCAAGGATATATTCTGCCGGATACGGGTCGTCTCGAGATTAACGGCATGGAACTTAATACCGGAAACATTAAGGGCATAAGGTCAATAATGGCATATATTCCCCAGAATATCAATCTTCCGGTAACCGATGGATCCGAACTGCTTAAACTGATCAGCGACAATCCTCAAAAAGAGGAGGTTTCACATATTATTGAAAACCTTGGTATGCCTGCCGGCATGCTTTCACACCGATTTGATGAAATGAGCGGAGGACAAAAACAACGTATTGTTATTGCCATATGCCTGTCACTCGGGCGTGAGATTGTTTTACTGGATGAGCCAACTGCATCGCTGGATAATGGCTCGATCAGGAAACTTATGAGCGTAATTAACAGCCTTAACAATAAAACAGTTGTGTCAGCTTCTCATAATGCAGAGTGGATCCAGTTTGCCGGAAAAATTATTGAATTATGAACGATACAGCCGATATAGGGATATTTGACCTGGCCATTGGCTTCTCTGTTCTTGCCATACCGCTCCTGCTGTTTCTCTATTACCGCATAAGGCTGGTAAAAGACCTGTTCATTAGCGTTATCCGGATGATTGTGCAATTAATGCTTGTAGCTGCTTATCTTGAGTGGATTTTTGAGATGAACAACCCGTGGATTAACTCCCTGTGGGTTTTTATAATGGTACTCATAGGAGCAGGAACAATAGTTCACAGGATAGGGCTTGAATGGCGTGTATTCATTGTCCCTTTTATAATGGCCGGGCTTTTGTCTATGATAATAATTGACGGGTTCTTTCTGGGCGTGGTTATCAGGCTTGACTATTTTTTTGATGCACGTTATTTTATACCCATTTCAGGTATGGTACTGGGCAATTCCATCCATCACAATATAGTTGGACTCACTACCTATTTTGAAGGCTTATCAAAACGCAAAGAGCTTTACTACTTTATACTCACCAATAATGGAAACCGTAAAAAAGCAATCAGGCCATATATACAGGAGGCACTTGTGAAGGGCCTCAACCCGTTGCTGGCCAACATGTCGGTTATGGGGCTTATTTCGTTGCCCGGTATGATGACAGGACAAATCCTGGGTGGTGCGTCACCCGTTACCGCAATCAAGTACCAGGTCATGATTATGATTGCCATATTCGCCGGCTGCACAATGATTTTGATTATGAGTATACTATACTCCAACCTCCTGGTGTTTGATACTTATGGAAATATAAAATTTTCTCATAAGCAACCGAAAGGATAGTTACCCTGCCTGATTCAATAAATTACCTCTTAGAAAAAAGCTTCTTTGATCAAACGAATAAAACTGGTTCGGAAGGCCAATAATGCTTATTATTTTTTTTAACTTACCATGCAAATTAACCTGATTGAAACTCATAAGAAATGGACCAGCTAAAACAATTGACTAAGAGTATATATAAAACTCTTTACTTAGCTCTGATGCTAACAGGAATTATCCTCACTGGTATGTCCTGCAAAACTGCAATCTCCGATCAGTATATTGATATTGACGAACGCTCCCCCTGGTATTGGAACTACAAGGGCAAGACTGTCCTTCTGCTGGGAGGAAGCTGGCAGGATAATCTTTTCAACCATCCAGAGGGACTGGAAGAGCATCTTGATCTGATCGTATCGGTGGGAGGTAATTACCTTCGGAACACAATGAGCCACCGTAACGAAGGTAATGTGTTCGCATACGAAAGAGATGAGCTCGGACTGTTTGACCTCAACCGTTTCAATGAAGAATACTGGAACCGTTTCGGAAACTTTCTGAAACTGGCCTGGGATCGGGATATGATAGTGCAGGTTGAGATATGGGATCCATGGGATATGTATGAGGATCACCAGTCGTACGGAGGCTGGTCGCATAACCCGTTCAACCCGGCGAACAACGCCAACTACACCTCTGAAGAATCGGGACTTCCGACCCTCATTAATTACCCGCCGACAGGACAACCTACGGAACACCCGTTTTTCAGGACAATCCCCTTAATGGATGACAATGCTTTAATTCTTGGCTTTCAGAAGGCTTATATTGACAAGCTGCTTTCCATCTCACTCCGTTACCCGAACATACTGTACTGTATACATAACGAAACCGGAGAAATGGTTGAATTTGGCGATTACTGGACCGGTTATGTGAGGGCCGGTGCCGAGCAGGTTGGGGTACCCGTGCACATTACCGATATGAGACGAAGTGAAAATGTGCGCAGCGAGGATCATGCACATATTTATGACAATCCTCTGCGCTACACATTTGTCGATATCTCACAGAACAATGCATGGTCGGGACTGGGCCAGGGACACTATAACAATATCCTTTATGTGCGCGAGCGCCTTTCGGCTCATCCAAGACCAATAAACAACAATAAGAATTACGGTGCCGCAAGGCATGGAGAAGAGGAGTCAGTAGCAAGGATGGGCAGAATTATTTTTGCCGGTGCGGCAAGTGCCCGGTTTCACAGGCCCCACCCCATCGAAGACCCGGCTATGATGTATGACAAAAGTGATTTCGGACTTGGTATAAGTCCGCGTGCCCAGAAGGTGATAAAATCCCTCCGCATGGCCACTGATCAGCTGGATATAGCGCTTACCGCACCGATGAATGAGCTGTTGTCTGACAGGGAAGAGAACGAAGCATATCTGCTTGCCGAACCGGGCCGCCAATATGCACTCTATTTCCCTGACGGGGGTTCTGTTGTTCTTGATTTGTCGCACGCAAGCGGACAATGGAATTACAAGTGGATCAACCTTGACCGGGCCGAATGGAGCGACAGCAACCAGCTAAGGGCCGGAAGAAACGTAAGGCTTACCACTCCAGACAAGGGGCACTGGATTGCAGTCCTGACAGCTATTATTTGAGTCAACACACCCATAACCCCGGATTGTTGCTTACTGGCCTACGGTCAGTGCAAATAATTACTTAGCCGACAGATCCATTTCATCGATCCGGAATGCATCGAGAAGCGCATAATCGAAATTATCGGTTACAATAAACTGAGCCGCCAAATTAACAGCCACCGCCTCACGGCCCCTCATAATGGCCCCGGGACTGCAAAATAATAAATGTGCACAAAGGGCTACGTTCGATTGCAGGAGGCTGCGGTAAATTGCGCCTCAAGCCTGCCTTAAGATCAGATCTGGAGTCCGGCAAGTGTACGCTTACGGACACAAATATCGGCTTACGTACACATTATAAATATCCGCATAGATACGAATATGCTTCTTTTTAGCATCTTACAAACTATGGCCTGTAATTTGATAAAAATTGGCTGAGCAGAATTCATTCGTATAAAGTATAGTTATCAATTTATTTTACAATATGTTACTAATTCGTGATTCGGATATTTTGCTTTTCAATCCATGGATCATCCTAATAAAACAGGTTAATCAAGTTAATATTCAATTAATTATAGTTAGCAGGTAATTCATGTTCAGTATTTCAAATGGATGGAACCCTCATGGTTTATTGATTTTGTTTTGTGTGAGGAAACAGGATGAGGTTTTCAATTGCAATTTATAACCGTTCAACCGGCAAATATGGCTGTTCATCAGGAAATATTTTCCTGAAAAGATGAGAAAAAATAATTTTGGTTAAAAATAAATCTTAGAATCATGGAAACCGCAAGAAACAGTAAGTCAAACGAAAAACTCATGAGAGAAAACAACATGATATTCGTGAAATATCAGAACATCAAAACGCATCTGTGGCTATATCTGTTCATAGTAATAGATTGGATAACAGGGCCTGTTAAAAGCAAAGAGAGCAGCTATACAACAGGAATAGGGCTTTCGTAATATCGTTGGCCCACGAAGGCAACTAATCAGTAATAACCAGGTAACAATCTCACTAACCTAAAATATTCAGGAACCAGATGAACACCACGATCATCAGCAAGGCCATTATAACATGCCTTATCATAACTGCACCGTTTTTTTCCGCGAAAGCTTATTCACAGGAATTAACCCAGACCTTCCGCGGAAGGGTACTGGATGCCTATACAGAACTGCCCCTGCCCGGAGCAACTGTTATCGTTCTGGGCAGCGATCCGCTAAGGGGAACGGCCACCAACGTGAACGGCGAGTTCAGAATTGACGGCCTCCCGCTGGGACGCATAAATATCCAGGTAAGCATGGTCGGGTACCAGCCTGCTGTTCTCAACAACCTGCTGCTCAGATCGGGAAGGGAACTGGTTATGGATATTGCCCTGGAAGAACAGGTCTACACCATGGATGACGTGACGGTCCGTCCCGATATCAGGAAAGACCAGGCAATAAATGAAATGGCCGTGGTCAGCGCCCGGTCGTTTACCATTGACGAGACCGAGCGCTATGCGGGAAGCCTGGGCGACCCGTCACGCATGGCAGCCAATTATGCCGGGGTGACCTCGGTATCCGACCAGCGCAACGACATCGTCATAAGGGGAAATTCACCTCTCGGACTGCTATGGAGGCTGGAGGGTCTGGAGATACCCAACCCTAACCATTTCGGTTCGATAGGCACTACCGGGGGACCGATAAGCATGTTGAATATAAACCATCTTACAAATTCTGATTTTTACACCGGCGCATTCCCTGCCGAGTACGGTAATGCCCTGGCCGGCGCCTTCGATATCAGAATGCGCAACGGGAACAACCAGAAGCATGAATTCATGGGACAAGTGGGCTTCAACGGGTTTGAGCTCGGCGCCGAAGGGCCGTTCTCAGCTAACAGCCAGGCATCCTACATGGCAAACTTCCGCTACAGCACCATGGAGGTGCTGCACGCAGCAGGCATGGACTTCGGAACAGGCTCAGCCATCCCCCAGTACAAGGATCTCTCCTTCAAGGTAAACGTGCCGCTTGAGCGGGGACGCATATCGGTTTTCGGACTTGGCGGGGATAACAGCATCGCGATGCTGGCAAGCCAGGATGAAGACTCACAGTACGGCTTTTCCGGGCTCGACCTCTACAACAGTAACAGAATGGGAGTACTGGGGATCAGTCATGTATATTACCTTACCGGCGACGTACGCTTTACAAATACACTGGCCGTATCGGGAATAGAAAGCACTGCCGATATTTATGACCTCAACTTTGATCCCGACAATCAGAGGATCAAGGAAGCACTGGGCGAAGTCAAATACACATTCTCTTCCAAATACTCGCACCGCTTCAACTCCCGCAATTACCTCAACACAGGATTTGTCTACGATTTCTACGATGTAAGCTATACAGGTTTGCAGCTTAACCCTTCCGGGGAAAAGTACGTGCATTACCTGGATAATTCCGGAACCATGGGTTTTGCCAGACTGTTCGCCGAGTGGCAGCACAGGTTCTCGGATGACCTGTCGGTTTCAACAGGATTGCACTCTTCAAGGTTGTTCCTGAACGACAGCTATTCGGTTGAGCCGCGTCTGGGACTGAAATGGGAATTCATCAGGGGACAATCGCTGAACCTGGGTGCAGGGATGCACAGCCAGACACAGATGAAAGCGGTATATTTCAGCCAGCGCCTTA
>SKND01000186.1 GCA_007120695.1 Bacteroidales bacterium
CCCCTTTCTTTTTGGATTTCTAGTGGGTATTTTAGCATTTGTGCCTTACATAGGCACCGTAATAGGTGCTATTATTCCTATACTTTATGCTTTTATGACCGCCGATTCTCTGTGGGTACCGTTAGTAGTGATCATGTGGTTTTGGGCAATGCAAATTATTGAAAGTAACTTTTTAAATCCTAAAATTGTAGGTAGCAGCGTACATGTAAATGCTTTGGTGGCAATTTTAAGCTTATTAATAGGTTCCTCGGTTTGGGGGATAGCAGGAATGATATTATTTCTTCCTTTTGCTGCTATGCTCAAAGTGATATGCGAAGAGTTTGATCAGTTGAAGCCCGTTGCCATGTTAATCAGCAGCGATATTTCCGGTGATAATAAAAAGGAGTATAAAACGCCTGAATGGATTGAAAAGACAAAAAGATGGTTTAAGAAAAAGTAAAACTGTTTTATTCTTCCGTTACTATCACTCATTAATGCTTTCCAACTTTTACATCCTGATTTGCCGGTGTTTTCTTTAAGATGATCAAATACCCCCCCCCAATTTGGAAAAGCAGATCCAAAAGAAATCTAAAGGAGCGAAATCCTCCCGCCTTGCACTTTATCTGTTATGAATTGCAACAAAAGAAATTTCTCTTGCCGGATTCTGTAATCTGCTGTTTTAATTGATTTGAAAAATGTATTTTAGCGGCGAATCCGGTTACGGGTGCTCAAATGTTCTTATCAAATTAACTGTAAAAACTGGTTTACATGTGGAATAAATGGAAAAACCTTCCTCTGTGGGGAAAAATAATTGCCGGTATGGCTGCCGGACTTGTCTGGGGTTTGCTGGCTGTTATTTTTGGCTGGACTCTTTTCAATGAACAATGGATAAAGCCTTTTGGTACTATCTTTTTGAATATGCTGAAACTGGTTGCAGTACCGCTGATTTTTGTATCACTTGTTAAGGGCATGGCCAGCCTCACAGATATCAGTAAGCTTTCGCGGATAGGTCTGAAGACACTTGGCTTTTTTATGGCATCGACAGTGGTCGCAATAACAGTTGGTCTTCTTATCGTCAACATAATGAAGCCCGGACATGCTTTTCCTGACTCAAGGAGGGCTGAAATGCAGGAACAATACGCAGCTTCGGTAGGGGAGACTGAATTGGTTGCGGAGCAGGTAAAGACCGGCGGACCTCTTGACTTCCTTGTAGAGATAGTTCCTGAAAATGTCATTGCTGCGGCAAGTGATAACCGGAATATCCTGCAGATAATTTTCTTTGCCATTCTATTCGGACTTGCTGTTGCATTAATTCCGCATGAGAAGGTTAAAACAGTGAAGGACCTTTTTGACGGGCTCAATGAGATAGTTCTCAAGATTGTTGATCTGATAATGAAAATTGCACCTGTAGGTGTTTTTGCTTTACTGGGAACCCTGGTGGTTGAGTTTACTGGCGATAATGTGGCCGAATCTCTTGACCTGTTTGCATCCCTGGGATTATATATCATAGCTACAGTTGCGGGATATCTCTTCTTGATATTTCTTGTTTATCCTGTGGTTCTCAAGCTTCTTACGCCGGTTGGATATCGTCAATTTTACAAGGCAATCAGCCCGGTTCAGATGATAGCTTTTTCTACAAGCTCAAGTGCTGCAGCGCTGCCAATTTCCATGGAGGTGGTTGAACGCGATCTTGGGGTATCAAAGACAATCTCAAGTTTTGTTCTTCCAATCGGAACTACAATCAATATGGACGGTACAAGTCTTTATCAGGCTGTGGGCGCAGTTTTTATTGCCCAGGCTTTTGGATTTGACCTGACAATGGCACAGCAGCTGACTATTGTTCTGACCGCAACCCTGGCATCTATTGGAACGCCGGGAGTGCCCGGAGGGGGCGTTGTTATGCTGGTTATAATTCTAACGTCAGTTGGTCTGCCTGCTGAGGGCCTTGCAATGGTTCTTGCACTTGACAGGCCCCTTGATATGCTTCGCACAGTAGTAAATGTTACAGGTAATTGTGCAGCATCAACCATAATTGCCAAAAGCGAAAACGAGCTGATTTATCCGCCAATCAAACAAGTACAGGAATAAAGATAGCAGCTAAAATCTACAAGACTTATTTTTAGTGAATCTAAAAACCCTCGTCCTTAGGGCGAGGTAATGTCCTGGCGGGGCTCTGCCCGAAAGGTATGTATGATTTTTACAATCCTAACTGCTTTTGTAAATTAAAAAAAGTTATATTTATAGAGTGAACATACCATTCATTATCCATATTTGAATGCACTTTCTATGAATTACCTGTATTCATTTTCAGATTCCTGGAGTACCGTATTCTTAGTCCTGAACATAATTTATCTGACCACAGCCGTTATTGTTGCAATATCTGTGGTACTTGATAACAGGAATCCAACTAAGACAATTGCATGGGTAGTTGTCTTGTTTGTTTTGCCAATACTGGGACTGATTTTTTACTTTCTGGTAGGGAAAAACTACCGTAAAGAGAAGATATTTTCACGCAAAGGTCTTAAAGATTTTGAGAGAATCAGGAATCTGAATGATAATCAGATTATCGAATTAATGAATGAGGATTTTATCTCTAATGAAAAGATCAGGACAAAACTGCCAATAATAAATTTGCTGCTGAGAAACAGTAAGGCTCTGCTGACTAAAAAGAACCGTGTCACGATTCTTAATAACGGTAAACAGACATTCAATTCTATTATATCTGAACTTAGGAAGGCTAAAAATCATATCCATCTTGAATTTTACATAATTGACGATGATAATATCGGGAATGAGATCAGGGAAATTCTAATAGGTAAAGCTAAAGAAGGTGTAAAAATACGACTGATATTCGATGATGTCGGCTCCTGGAAACTCGGGCGGAAATATTTGAGGAGCCTGGAGGAAGCCGGTATTGAATTTTATCCATTTATGCCGGTTCGTTTTCCTTTTCTGGCAAACAGGATTAATTACAGGAACCACAGGAAAATAATTGTAATTGATGGCAGGGTAGGTTTTGTGGGAGGGATTAATATCGCCGACAGGTATATTGTTGGTAATGAAGAGATCCCTTTCTGGCGGGATACGCATATTAAAATTGAGGGTGAGGCTGTTAACTCATTACAAGTAGTGTTTTTGATTGACTGGTATTTTGTTTCGGAAAAAATAATTAATGATCGTTTGTATTTCCCGAAGTCAAAAATCCAGAACAGACAGCTTGTTCAGATCACTGCAAGTGGCCCTGACTCTGACTGGTCAAGTATTATGCAGGCCTATTTCAGTGCAATAAGCACAGCAATGGAATACATTTATATTTCTGTTCCTTATTTCATTCCCAATGAAAGCATTCTCACCGCTCTGAAAACTGTAGCCCTAAGTGGTATTGATGTAAGAATGATAATTCCGGGAAACGCTGATTCCTTCCTGGCTTATAATGGTACAATGTCTTATGTTGAAGAGCTTCTTGAAGCAGGGATCCGTGTTTTCGGATATAAGAAAGGATTTGTACATAGTAAACTGTTGATGGTTGATGATGTTTTTGCATCAGTCGGAACTGCGAATATGGATATCCGAAGCTTTGACGATAATTTTGAAGTAAATGCACTGATCTACGATGAGAAGCTGTGCAATGAACTTAAGATATTCTTTCTTGAAGACCTGTCTGATTGTGTTGAGTTTGAGCTGGATACTCACAGGAGAAGAAGCTTGGCCAGAAAAACTGTAGAATCCTTTGCCCGTATTTTCAGTCCTTTGCTTTAAAAATCAGTATACCCATTCTGTATTAATTCAGCAGGTAGCAACCATTATTATTTTTAATCAAATTAGAAGCGATTATTGAAACAATGGTAATGGTTTTTGGGTATAATTGTTATCATATTAATGAAAATAAAAGAACTCGTATGAGAAAAACTATCAGTAAATCAGTGTTATTGGTAATGATTATTCTATTTGGCATATCACCAAATAAGTCATTTGGACAACTGGATGAAATGGGAAGGATACTTACCGGGGGTGTAAGCGATGCCGAAAAGATTGCAGAGGCCTATCTTTCGCCTTTTACTAACGCATTTGGAGCAACTCTTAATGCAGGCTGGTACAATACAGCGCGTCCTCACAGCTTTCCGGGATTTGACATTACTCTGTCGGTTAACGTGGCTATCATTCCGGATGAAGCAAAGTCTTTTAATCCTTCGGAATTGGGACTGGTTTCTAATGTGAATTTCACCGGACCGGCCATGACACCAACTATTGCAGGAGGTTCAGATGTTGAGAGGACTCAACTTCAGTATTTTGATAATGTTAATGGAGAACTTGTAACACGTGCTCAATATGAGCTTCCACAGGGAACAGGGTTAGGGTTTATTCCAGCTCCAACTTTGCAACTTGGAATTGGTATTCCTTTTGGAACCGATATTATTGGACGTTATATACCGGAAGTGGGTGTTGGGGATGTGGGCAACCTAGGGTTATGGGGTGTAGGTGTGAAGCACAGCCTGAAACAATGGATCCCGGTTATAAGCAGGCTCCCATTTCTGAATCTCTCAGTAATGGCAGGATATACAAAATTTTATACTACAACAGGCCTGGATTTCAGACCCACTGATATTGACGCGGCCGACCTGACTACTGCCATTGTTAACTGGGATGATCAGAAGCTTAATTTTGGTGTTGGCAGCTTTACAGCCAATGTGATTGCTTCTGCTGATATTCCTTTTATTACTGGATACCTGGGGTTAGGTATCAACTCAACCAACACCAATCTGGTTATGTCAGGATGGTATCCTGTTCCTGTTCTGAATAATGATAACCAGCCTGAGGTAACTGACCAGTCGGCGCTTAAAGATCCGATAGATTTCAATCTTGCCGGTGATTCCGGTGGGGTTCAGCCCCGGGTAACAGCTGGTGTTAAATTCAAACTGGCAGTTCTGCATATACATTTTGATTACACTTATTCAAACTATTCGGTAGTTACAGGAGGCCTTGGTATTAGTTTCCGGTAATATATGACTTTTTAATTATCATTTACCCGGTTGATATATCAACCGGGTTTTTTTTCGTTCTTCTTATGGAATTGATTGCTAATTTTGCATCAAATCAGTTGTAAACCGGAAACAACAAATAATGATAGATAAAATAGACAAATCTCTCCTTCCTGACAAAACGAGGAAGGAAATACTAAATAAGTACAGGGGGTTATTGAGAGTCTGCAGGAGATGTATAGGTAATGATGACATCAAACAAATAAGGAAGGCTTTCAATATTGCACTTACAACTCATATTGAAAAAACCAGGGATTCGGGAGATCCCTACATATTCCATCCAATTGCCGTTGCCAGGATAGCAGTTGAGGAAATTGGTCTGGGTGCTACTTCTATTACTGCAGCCCTTCTTCACGAAACGGTAAAGGAGGGCACCAATAGCTTTGAAGATATAGAGAAAAGTTTCGGAAAACCGGTAAGGAATATAGTGGAAGGACTAACCAAAATGTCGGGAATTTCAGCAATGAACACATCGCTGCAGGCTGAAAATTTCCGTAAACTTTTACTTACAATTTCAACCGATGTCAGGGTGATTCTCCTGAAACTTGCAGACCGGGTTGAGAATATGAGAAATCTTGAACACTCATCTGCCGAAAGGCAGTTGCAGACTTCATCTGAGACTTTCTACCTTTATGCACCTCTTGCTCACAGGCTGGGTCTGTACACTCTCAAATCGGAGATGGAGGATCTTGCAATGAAGTATACAAATCCGGAGATATACGTTGATATTCAAACCAAATTAAGAAACACCACTGCTTCCCGAAACAGGTTTATAAGGGAGTTTACCGAGCCAATAAAACAGGAGCTGGCAAGACAGGGTTTTGATTTTGAGATCAAAGGCAGAACCAAATCAGTCTATTCCATCTGGAATAAAATGAAAAAACAACAGGCTGAATTCAAGGAGGTGTATGATATTTTCGCAATCAGGATTATTCTCAATACAGAAGAGAGAAACGAAAAGGCTTACTGCTGGAGGGTCTACTCAGTTGTTACTGATTTTTACCAGCCCAATACGAACCGGATGAGAGACTGGATCTCGGTGCCCAAATCCAATGGTTATGAGTCTCTTCATACAACAGTTGTGGGGCCGGGCGGAAAGTTTGTAGAAGTACAGATTCGTACACGCAGGATGGATGAGGTAGCTGAAAAGGGGCTTGCTGCCCACTGGAAATATAAAGGTGATGTTCCTGATAAAGGCTTGGCCGATTGGTTGTCGCATATAAGAGAGATTATTGAGAATCCGGATGCAAGTGCCCTTGAATTTGTTGATAATTTTAAACTTAACCTGTATAACGAAGAGGTCTTTGTATTTACCCCAAAAGGAGATCTGAAAAGATTTCCTGCCGGCGCAACAGTTCTCGATTTTGCATTTGATATCCATACTGATGTTGGCAGTGCCTGTGTAGGTGCAAAGGTTAACGGTAAAAATGTACCCATAAAACATTTACTGCAGAATGGTGACCAGATATCAATCCTGACCTCAAAAAATCAGAAACCAAAAATTGACTGGTTGACCTGGGTAGTTACGGCAAAGGCAAAGACTAAGATAAAACAGAGTCTCAAAGAGTCGCGTCAGGTTGATTCTGATGCAGGAAAGGAATTGCTTGGAAGAAGATTGAAAAACTGGAAGATAGATTTTCCTGACAGGATAAAAACCAAGGTGCTGAAGAATTACAAGGTTAAAACATCGTTTGATTTTTACTACCTGATTGGAACAGGACGGATCGAACCTTCCGATGTCAAGGAACTTATCCTGAAACTGGAAAATAAGGAGAACGAACAAGGTAAGTCCATCCCGGAACATTCCACTGAAAGTGAAGAGGATCCCCGTACTGCCCCTATGGAGAAGTATGCAGATATCCTTATAATTGATAAAAGCCTGAATAATATTGACTATAAATTTGCACCATGTTGTAATCCTGTTTTTGGCGACCCCATATTTGGCTTTGTAAGTGTTGCGGAGGGTATTAAAATACACCGCCTCAGTTGTCCCAATGCTCCGTCTATGCTAAGCCGTTATGATTACCGTATTGTGAAGGCGAGATGGACAAATACAACTGAAAACTCTACTTTTCAGGTTATGATAAGGCTAAGCGGAATTGATGAGGTGGGAATTGTCAATAAGATCTCCGATGTTGTTTCGAAAGACCTGAAGATGACCCTGAGGTCGATTAGTATCGATTCAACCGACGGGATGTTTGAAGGTGTCATAAGGGTAATCGTCAGGAATAAGTCTCAACTGGATCTGCTTCTGCATAAGCTAACCCGGGTGAAGGCTGTGCTTAAAGCTGCAAGGCTTGATAATTGAAAGACCATTTAAGATATTTTGATAATATTTGGTTTGTTCATACGTTATTTTAATATAAATTTACCGTATTCAAATTGATGGCGCCATGCAAACAAAACGTTTACTATATCTTATTCTGGCCTTGTCTCTTACCACCATGCCCGTTATATCACAAGGGCTGTATGGTACAGGGTCAGCTAGGGGTGCAGGCTGGCTTAACGGACAGTTGCCGGAGAATTCGCGATTCAACCTTGAACTTGGAACCGGGTTTTCAAGCTTCTCATCAGGTGCTTCAATGTTTGGAAATTATATAGCACCACGATTTGAATATGACCTGAATCCGTCACTGACCATCATTGCCGGCGGAAATTTTTCATTTAATCAATATAATAATGTGCAGCAATCCCTTGTTGTTAACAGCAACGCCTCACCGGTACAGCAGGGACTGACGGATTATTCAATGTTCATGTCAGGCCGTTATATGATAAATGATAATCTGTTTATGACGGGCACAATTTACAGTGAGCAGGGTCATATACCTCCTCTATTTATGAATCAGGGGATAATGGATTACTCCAACAGGGGAATGTCGATGGGACTGGAATATAAAATATCAGAGAATTTGCGGTTTGGTGCCGAGTTTGGAGTGAACAGGACCAATAACCCTTATCAGTTCTACTCACCATTTTCAAGCCCTTTTAACAGCCGCTACGGTAGGTCAGGGCACCGGTCTTCTCCTTTTTAATTCCCATTTGAAGCCATATGTACGATATAATAGGTGATATTCACGGTAATGCGGATGCCCTGAAGAATCTCCTGTTGAAATTAGGCTATACAAAAAATTCCGGCGTTTATGGTCATCCACATCATAAAGCAATATTTACAGGCGACTTTGTCAACCGAGGCAAGAAAGTACGTCAGGCCCTGAAGATAGTAAGACGGATGGTGGAGAACAAGGCTGCATATGCTGTTATGGGTAACCATGAGTATAACCTTATATGCTATCATACCAAATCATTGGGCAGGGGTTACCTGAGAAAGCATACCGCAGCAAACAGAAGCCTCTTCTATTATTCAATAAAAGCATTTGCCGACCACCCGGACGAGTGGAAGGAAGATCTTGAATGGATAAAGCAGCTTCCTCTTTTCCTTGAATTTGAACACTTCAGGGTTGTACATGCCTGCTGGGACAAACAGGTAGTTAAGTTTGTAAAGAGAAATCTTCCGGGTAACAGGATGACAGAGGCATTTCTTCACAACTCCGTCAGGTCAGGAACCGTCGAGAACGAAGTAGTACGGATACTGTTATCGGGGATTGAAATGCCAGTTGACAATTTGACTACTGTTATCAACTCTGGCGGCAATCCGGTTGATAAATTGCGCGTTAAGTGGTGGATGGAGCCAGACTCGCAGAGACTTGGAGGTGTTGCTCTTGGCGATTATAAGATTCAGCCAAACAGACTTTTAACCAAAAAGGAAAAGAGTCTGTTCATTCCATACCCTGATAAAGGGCGTCCTCTTTTTATCGGGCATTACTGTTTGCGGGAAGAACCGGGGCTTCAGGCACCAAACATATGTTGTGTTGATTATTGTTATTACAGGAAAGGTAAGTTGGTAGCTTACCGGTTAGAGGGAGAGTCAAGACTCAAAGCTGATAATTTAATTACAGTTTAATAAGTGTCTGTCCATATTAAAACAAAACGCACATCTGGCAAGGGTTTTATGTTAATTTAAATTTCCATTTACTGGACACATAAATTCAGAAACTCAAATGCCCGCTTCAGAAGAAGTAGTCATATTATTGCCAGGCTTTGCCCCGTGTAGTTCATTTATATTTTTCGAGTTTACCGGCAATGTTCGTCAATAAGATCCTTTACAAAATCATACCCGAGGTCAAGTGCATTGTTGAGATCTTCGCAGGCCCCGACAAAATACCTGATCTGCACGTGAGATAATCCCCTTCCGTACCAGGCAATGGCATTTTCCGGATCTTTTTCTATAACTACACCGTAATCTTCTATTGCGCCGTAATAATCATTAATATTATATCTGGATGCAGCCCTGTTTAGGTATGCCGGCAAGTAGTTTTCGTTAATTTCGATCGACCGTGTATAATCGGCTACAGCACCACTTTCATTGCCCATGGCAGATTTTGATATCCCCCTGTTGTTATATGCAATGCCCAGTTTGGGATTGTATTCAATTGCCATGGTGAATGCCTCAACAGCTCCTTCATAATCACCAAATTCATGCCTTGTATTTCCTACCTCCAGTAATATCCGGTCTGTCCGTAATTCAGTCTGCGCTCCTGCTGTTGTAACAACAGCTGTTGTTACAACAGAAACCATTATTAACAGGCTCAGATATTTTACAAAGTACATGCTTATAAGTCGGGTTAATCAATTAAAAAATCCAAATACCGGAAAGGTAAAATTAAGATTTTTTTATCAAAGGTTTGTTATATTTATGGTTTTGAAAATTCAGGGAGTATAAATTACAGTTCAACCAAATCCGTTTCTTTTAAAACTATCATTATGAGACCTGAAAAACGTCACTTTATCACCTTATTGTTTGCCGTTTTATTGCTTCTTGGTTTATCCTTTCCGGCAAATTGTAATATCCCGGATGGATCAATACCTTCACCACAGTCACATTTCGGTTTTACACCCGGCGATGACAGGATGCTTTTTAATTATGAAGAGATGATCTCCTATTTGAAATTACTGGAGGAAATTTCTCCTAATGTTAAGATGGAGCAGATTGGCTTTTCAGAGATGGGACGGCCAATGTATCTGTATTTTGTGTCATCAGCCGATAATATTGCCAATCTTGGAAGACTTAAGGATATTAACCGGCAGCTTGCACTGGAGCCTGAACTGTCAGACATACAGAAAAAAACACTGGTTGATGAAGGGAAGGTCTTTTTTTTAATGACACTGTCAATGCACTCGACTGAAGTGGGTCCATCACAGGCTGCTCCCCTTATTGTTTATGAGATGATTACCTCTGAAGACCCGAAAATGCAGTTTATACTCGATAATACTGTTTACATGATCACCCCTTCGCATAATCCTGACGGGATGAATATGATTGTTGAGAATTACAAACAGTATAAGGGAACAATGTACGAAGGCAGTTCAATGCCGGGAGTTTATCATAAATATGTTGGCCATAATATAAACAGGGACTTTATTACACTGGCAATGAGTGAAAATGATGCCATAGCCACGGCATACAGCAAAGAGTGGTTCCCCCAGGTAAGCGTAGAGAGGCATCAGATGGGGTCGCGGGGTCCAAGATACTATGTTTCACCTCCCAGCGATCCATTATCGGAAAACATTCTGCCCGGACTTTGGAACTGGAAAAGAATTTTTGGATCACGGGCACTGACAGCAATGACAGATGCCGGACTTCAGGGCGTTTCCGTAAACTACCTTTTTGATATGTACTGGCCGGGAAATACTTCAACCAGTCTTTGGAAAGGTGTTATCGCTATGCTCTCTGAAGCAGCCAGTGTTGATATTGCATCACCAATTTATATTGAACCAAATGAATTATCAGTTACAGGTAAAGGGCTTGCGGAATACGAAATAAGCATAAATATGCCGGATCCCTGGCCCGGAGGATGGTGGCATCTGAGTGATATTGTCGAATATGAAAGGGTCAATACAATGTCATACATGTATACAGCGGCAATTCACAGGGAGGAGATACTTAGACATCGTAATGAGATTACCAGGAAAGAAGTAGAAAGAGGAAAGAATGAGGCTCCCTATTACTATATCCTGCCCATGAGACAGCATGACAAGAGCGAACTGGCCGACCTTGTAAACCTGCTTGACAAGCACGGGGTTAATTCCTACAGCCTTCTGACAGATCAGGTTATCGATAACAGGATTCACAAGGCGGGAGATATTGTTGTGCCCCTTGCCCAGCCTTACCGGGCCTTTATCAAAGAGGTGATGGAGTCGCAGAAATTTCCTGTCAGGCATTACACCACCGGGGGCGATATGATCAGGCCTTATGATATTACCAGCTGGTCGCTGCCATTGCACAAGGGGGTCGAAGCCGTGGAGATAAATACAAAATATGAGATTCCTGCAATTGCAATGGAGAGGGTTAATATACCTTTCGCTTTCGCGGAAAATATAGCTTCTGACTACACCGGCGTTCTGTTTACTGCAAACAGCAATGAAAGCTACAAGGCAGCCTTTACGGCCTTGGATATGGGGATTAAAGTTGAGAGGCTTAGTGAAGACTATAAAATTGAGGACAGGGAGTTTCCGGAAGGAAGTTTTTATATAGCATCACACAGGAACCTTGAAAACCTGTTGAAGGATCTTCTTGTTCAGCCGTATTACCTAACCGTTAGTATGGAGGCTGAAAAAAAGACTCTGCAGATGCCACGCATAGCCCTTGTTGAAAGCTGGTTCCATGATATGGATGCAGGATGGACCCGTTACTTGTTTGATACCTACAAAATACCATACAGTGTTCTAAGGCCGGTTGATCTCCAGGATGCCAACCTGACACAAGATTTTGATCTTTTAGTACTTCCTGATCAGAGCCAGTCCGTGCTTATGGCCGGCAAAGGGGGCAGTCCGGGAAGTTACACCATAACCAGGTATCCACCTGAATATGCCAAAGGCATGGAGAAGAAGGGGCTTAATAATCTGCTTTCATTTGTTGATAAGGGAGGGAAGGTAGTATCATGGGGCAGGTCAACTGAACTGTTTATGGGTAATCTGGCCATAGAAAGAGAGAATGAAGAGAAACAGGAGTTTAGTTTGCCGGTAACAAATATTGGCACCCGGCTGAGAGATCAGGGACTTTTGGTTACCGGTTCGCTGCTTAAGGTAGACCTGAGGCAGGGCCATCCACTTACACTGGGAATGCCTGAAAAAACCGGGGTTTTTCACCGCGGCAACCCGGTTTTTGCCACCAGTTTTCCCTATTTCGACATGGACAGGCGTGTGATAGCAACATTTCCGAAGGATAATATCCTGATGAGCGGATTTATTGAGAATGAAAAGCTGTTGTCGGAGGAGGTAGCCATGGTCTGGGTAAAAAAAGGGGAGGGACAGATGGTGTTCTTTTCGTTTTGTCCTCAGTTCAGAGGTTCCACCCCGGCAACATACAAATTGTTATTCAACTCATTATTGCTGGAGTAACAAATTTTTTGCTGGTTGTCAGGTGAGATACGGGGCTTGGGCAGGTAATGATTTTGTTACTGATAGTGCTCTCAGGGAGTGATAACCGTAATTTCTGATATGGTTAAATTGAATTATAACCGGCAGTGACAATTCGTATATAATTATTTTATACTTCCAAATAAAACTTTAAATTATGTTTAGTATTTGTGGTTTCCTGAACAAAAATCCTGGGATAAAGATATTTATACTTTTAGCGATTTTTGCTTTGAAGTCGTGCGGACAGGCAGAAGTGAGTGATTCAGAAAGTGCGGAAGGATCAGTTACCTGGGCCGAAAAACTGGGTTTTCCTTCAGACACCAGGGTTTTGATATTCCACGCCGATGATATGGGTATGGCTGATGAAGCCAATGAGGCAACCATCTACCTGCTAGAAAACGGCTTGATTCAGAGTGCTGCAGCGATGGCTCCATGCCCCTCTTACGAAGATGCAATTAACTGGGCGATAGAAAATCCGCAATATGATGTGGGTATACACCTTACCCTGACAAGTGAATGGAGAACTCACAGGTGGGGACCGGTTTCAGATACTGCAGAAGTACGCGGACTGGTTGATCCTGATGGATACATGTGGCGCAGCGTGCCACAGGTTGTTATGAATGCGTCACCAGAAGAGGTTGAGACGGAGTTGAGGGCACAGATTGATAAGACGCTGGCAATGGGATATCGTCCTGATCATATGGATACCCATATGGGAACCCTTTACGGTTCAAATGATTTTACCGAAATATATCTGCGGCTGGCGGAGGAGTACAGGATACCTGCAATGGTGATCGATTTTTCAGACCCTGAAGTACTCGACGAATTCAGGAATGCAGGTTACCCTGTAAACGAAAGATTGATTGATATGCTTGATAGCTACTCACTTCCAAAACTAGATTATTTTTCATCGGTTCCTGGAGGAGAAAGTTATGAAGATATGAGAAGCAATTTCTTTGAACTGGTCCGGTCTCTTAAACCTGGGCTTACAGAGATAATATTCCATCCCCAGTTTGAGAGCGAATTCGGAAAAACCATAACAAACTCATGGCAACAGAGGGCCTGGGAGGTTGATCTGTTTGGCGATCCGGAAGTAAGGCAGTTTTTTGAAGATGAAGGACTGATATTTACAAACTGGAAGGATATAATGGAACGTTTTGATGCGATGTAACGATCAAACAGTGATGCACCCCTCTGATGCTGATGAAACGGAATTTCTGTATTTTTTCAAAATACCGGTCAGGGGCTTCATAACAGGCCGCTTCCATTCCTTTCTGCGGGTTTCAATCTCCTGCTCACTCAGATCTGCATCTATGCGGTTTCTGTTAATATCAATGGTGATGATATCACCATCCCTTATCAGTCCGATCAACCCGCCATCATAAGCTTCCGGGGTGATATGACCAACCACGAAACCATGGGAACCACCAGAAAACCTGCCGTCGGTGATAAGTGCAACATCTTTGCCCAGGCCGGCTCCAACCACTGCACCGGTGGGTTTCAGCATCTCGGGCATTCCCGGTGCTCCCCTGGGCCCGTTGTTCCTGATCACTATGACCTCACCCCGTTTTACAACCGTGCTTATACCTTCACTGGCTGAATGTTCATCTTCAAAAACTCTGGCGGGTCCGCTGAACAATTCTCCTTCCTTGCCGGTAATTTTTGCAACGGCTCCCTGTTCGGCCATATTGCCGTAAAGTATTTGTATATGACCATTTGGCCTTATGGGATACTGCACGGGATGAATAATCGACTGGCCCTTCGCCAGGTCTTGAACCTCTTCCAGGTTTTCACCAACCGTTTTACCGGTAACAGTAAGGCAATTGCCATCCAGGAAATTTTCTTTAAGCAGCAGCTTCATTACTGCAGGAATCCCACCAATGTCATGCAGGTCTTCCATCAGGAACTCACCGCTGGGTTTTAAATCAGCCAGATATGGCGTCCTGTTGCTGATTTCCTGGAAGTCGTCTATTGTAAGCGGCACGTCAACTGCACTGGCCATGGCCAAAAGGTGTATTACTGCATTTGTTGACCCGCCAAGTGCCATGATCAGTGTGATGGCATTTTCAAAAGCCTTCCTGGTCATCACATCCCGCGGTTTAATATCCTTTTCCAGCACGGTTTTTATGGCGCTGGCAACACGGCCTGCCTCATCCTGTTTTTGTTGCCCGACGGCTGGATTTGAAGAAGAAAACGGCAAACTCATGCCCATGCATTCAATTGCTGATGCCATGGTGTTCGCCGTGTACATTCCGCCACAGGCTCCTGCTCCGGGAATGCTGTGTTTTATAATTCCTTTATAGTCAAAGTCAGAAATTTTGCCGGATATCCGCTGACCATAAGCCTCAAAAGCAGATACAATATTCAGATCACGATTGTTCCACCGGCCCTTTTTTACGGTACCGCCATACATCAGTATTGCCGGCCTGTTGAGACGTCCCATGGCTATCATGGCGCCAGGCATATTCTTATCGCAGCCAACAATTGAAATTACTCCATCATAAAATTGAGCGCTGACTACTGTTTCAATTGAATCGGCAATTATTTCACGCGACGGCAACGAGTACTTCATTCCTTCAGTCCCGTTGGTAATGCCATCGCTTACCCCAATGGTATGAAACACCAGGCCGTATAAATCCTCCTGACGGTCCACCTCTTTTTTTACTGCTGATGCCAGATCATTAAGGTGCATGTTACAGGGGTTACCCTGAAACCCGGTACTGACAATACCTACCTGGGCTTTTTTCTGATCATCTTCATCCATTCCGATTGCATACAGCATTGCCTGTGCTGCCGGTAAACTTTCATCCTGTGTGATGGTTTTACTGTGTTTGTTTAGTTGCATAATAAAGCTGATTATAGAGTGAAGAGTTGATAATTATAACGGATATGTTATTTAAAATGGTAAACAATGCGCGTTACTTATTGTTGATTTTTCAGTCCTTTATCGGAAAGAATTGCTGAGAGCACAGTATAATGCAATAGTAATATGAGCTACACAGCAAGACAGATAAGATTGTTAAAAATTTGAAAATATAATTATATAACTTTTTAAACAGTTATATTTAACACTTTATAATATAATGTTAAATGAAGAAAAAATCCTGTGTAGTAGTTTGTCACTGCCGGGCCGGACTGGTGTCGGAAAAATACATTGATAACATCCTGGCTGAATTGCAATTCCGTGATGTCGATATCCTTGAGCTAGATGATCTATGTGCTATTGCTGTAAATGAAAAAAGCCTGTTAAAGGATATTGCAGCAAATTACCCCTTCAAAATTGTTATAGCATGCTATCCAAGGGCTGTAAAAAGCATTTTGGAGCAGGGAGGAATAGATTTTGGTACTTACCACGTGATGAACTTCAGGGAACTTTCTGCCGGTCAAATCCTCTCGGCAATTAGCGGCGATTATAAAAAACCACCGGTTAATAAGAATGTAACTGACCAGGTAGATAATACAGGTACCGGTAAATCAGTGTATAATTACCGGTTCAATATTCCGGCAGGTAAAGCAAATCATCACGTAAATAAAACCGATCTTGATGTGCCTGCCTGGTATCCGGTAATTGAATCTTCGAGTTGTTCACTTTGCGGAAAATGTGCAAAGTTTTGCATGTTCGGTGTGTATAAAATTGATAAAAAAAACCTGGAAGTAACCAACCCCCTTTCATGCAAAAATAACTGCCCTGCTTGTGCCAGGCTTTGCCCCGAATCAGCAATCATTTTCCCCCGATGGCCTGAAAACTCGGTTCTTTCCGGTGCAGAACGCGGTAAGGAAGTAGAACCTGTAAAACAGGATAGCATGATTGATAAATTAAATAGCCGGAATCGGAAAAGAAAAGTTATTTTCAGTAAAGACTTTGCAGGCAAGGTTGAAAGAGACCGCCTGGAAGCAATTGAGTTATTAAAAAACGGTTCTGGAAAGAAGGACCTAAAATAATCACGGGTCTAAATAATGAAAGGTTGTTAACATCGGCCTGTAATAAGTATAATATGATCGGGAAACTACTTTTTAAAACCGACAAGAAATGTCTGTATAAATTTATTTTCAATATGGGGATAAAAGGAGCCCTCAGTTTTAACCGTTTCCAAAAGCGATTGAAAAGGGGTGAGTATTTTCCCGCATTTCATTTTATTTCCGTTACCGATGATTGTAATCTTCGTTGCCAGGGATGCTGGGTAACTGGTAAATCAGAGAATCAGACTCTTGAGCCTTCCCAGGTTGATTATATTATTTCGCAGGTCAAGGCAAACGGAAGCTATTTTTTCGGGATACTTGGGGGGGAGCCATTGATGTACCCTGCGCTTTTCGATATCTTCCGGAAACATCCCGATTGTTACTTCCAGCTATTTACAAATGGAACACTCCTGTCACCGAAAGTAGCAGAAGAACTTCGCCAGTGCGCCAATGTTACGCCGCTAATAAGTTTTGAAGGGGCAGAGGATGTGGCTGATATTCGCAGAGGCGGAAAAAATGTATTTTCCCGCACTACTGAGGCTATTGATAATGCGGTAGAGGCGGGACTAATTACCGGGATAGCCATGAGTGTATGCAAATCCAATCTTGATATGGCCCTTTCAGCTGATTTTATTGACTATCTTGTTAAAAAGGGGGTAATATACCTGTGGTATTATATTTATCGTCCGGTAGGTGAAAACCCAATGATTGAACTTGCCCTTAACAAAGATGATATACTTCAGTTACGTGAATTTATGGTGGATGCACGGGGAAAGTTTGATATTGCAATTATAGATGCCTATTGGGATGAGAACGGGAATGGGCTTTGTCCGGCAGCTTCGGGTCTAAGTCATCATATTAATGCAGGGGGATATATTGAGCCTTGCCCGGTTATCCAGTTCTCTAAAGACAGGGTTGATGAAAGATTGCTTTCAGACATATACAGCACATCAAAATTCCTTGGAGAATTCAGAAAGGAAATCCCGCTGAAAACATCAGGATGTGTTGTTATGGAGGATCCCGGCTGGCTGGCAGATTATGCTGAGAGGCATGGTGCAACAGATACCACGGGCAGGGGGAATGAATTGAAAAGATTGCGTACCATGCAGGCAGTTCCCGGCCATGGATCGTGTCCGCCGATTGCCGAAAAGAACTGGTGGTACAGGTTTGCGAAAAAAAGAGCCTTTTTTGGTTTAGGAGCATATGGTTAATTGAATAGTAATGAAAAATCAGTTAAAAGACCAGATAAAAAATCAGATTAATTTTATTCCCGGGCAGGGCGAGATACGTGATATGCTTCGCCGGGAGGCACGCCTGTTTGTGTCAGCAAACAAAATAGAGCCACCGGTGGATTTTAAAACTCTCGAGCAACAGGCTAAAAATTTGCTAATCCACCTGAATCTAGATAATCAGTATCTTGAATTTGCCATCGTTGTAACTGCCAATGAGATATGGTCTGAGGTAGTTTCTGCCACACCGTTTAACAGGAGATTATTGTTACTTCCTCAGTGCCTTAGAGACACAAGCAATTGCAGGGCTGTTTTTGATGATATGGGACTCGTATGTGCCGGATGTAATAATTGCGGAATAAACGGTATCCTGGATGAATCTGAAAGTCTCGGCTATACCACTCTGGTTGCTGATGGGACTTCTATCGCCATCAGTCTTGTTGAGGAAGGGTCCATTGATGCTGTAATAGGAGTAGGTTGCATGCAGGTTTTGAAACAGTCATTCAGGCCGGTAAACCACGTGGCTGTACCGGCTATTGCACTGCCCCTTATGCATGACGGGTGCGACGGTACAACTCTCGATTACAAGTGGTTGTCGGAAGAGATACGAAGATACAAATTCAACCCCCGTATCAGTCCCCTCTCAATTTCCACTCTAAAGAATAAAGTCAGGGATTATTTTACTGAAGAAACGTTGAGAAGATTTTTTCCTGAAGATACTGAAGTTGAACGACTGGCATGCAAAGTTGTTAGGACCGGGGGACAAAGAATGCGGCCTTTACTTTTGCTGCTTGCCTATCAGTGTTACAATGAGCATGATACAGAAGAAATGTATTCCGCTCTGGCCGTAATCATTGAATGTTTCCATAAGGCATCGCTTGTTCATGATGATATTGAAGACCGTTCCGATACGCGTTACGGGCAGCCGGCATTGCATACTGCTGAAGGGATTCCTGTTGCAATGAATGTAGGTGATTATCTGATAGGAAAGGGTTATAATTTATTATCCCGCCTACAGTGCGAACCAGGTTTACTTGCCGGGTGTTTCAGACTGGTTTCCGAATCCCATTTGAAAATGGCAG
This sequence comes from Bacteroidales bacterium, assembly GCA_007120695.1. Taxonomy (GTDB): domain Bacteria; phylum Bacteroidota; class Bacteroidia; order Bacteroidales; family PUMT01; genus PXAP01. The sequence goes on from SKND01000186.1 coordinate 18,766, forward strand.
AAGGTCAGGGGGCCGACATTCAGCTTTCAGAAAAGATATCAGGTTATTCTGCAGCAGATTTACTCCATATATATAAGTTAAAAACAGGCGAAGCGGTAAAAGTCGCCATGCTTTTGGGGGCCGTTCTCGGAAATGCAGCTGAAAAAGAGATTCAGTATTTAAACGATTTTTCGGAATGGTTTGGTGCAGCATACCAAGTACGTGATGATTTAATGGAATACAGGGAAAATAAGGAGCCTGATCACCCGATGGAATATCCATTCCTGCTGGTTCTCCTGAATGAAGAAATGAAAGGAAGATGTACTCTGCTGAACGGGACTTCCGGACTCACCTTAGACGGCCTTTCTGCCGGTTTATCATCAAACGGCTTTGCCAATAACTTGAAAAACAGCCTGCTCAGGCAAAGAATTTCCGAATTAAGAATTGAGCAAAAAGCAGAAGATTATCTTAATGACTGCATAAAAAAGTGTTATATTGAACTAGACAAGCTTCAGAACTATAAATTAAGACTTAGTTTATACGGGGTGATAGGGAAAGTTTTTAAAGAATATAACATTTGACCAGGGGTAAAACACATATACCGGTTTCTTTTCAGTTAATTGATACAGTGAGAAAAGGATATTGCCTGCTTGATAAATCCACTCAGGCTGAAGTTGCCGGGTTTATTGAAAGCATGCAACATGAGACGGGTTTGTTTACTTCGCGGGATAATAGTCCTGACCTCTATTACTCATTGTTTGGAACATGGATGGTTGAGGCGCTTGAATTAAGCCATACCCGTATGAAGATTAAAAACTTTTTTATGCGGAATGAACTTAATTCAGATTACCGCAGCAGCATTGACAGTTTTGCCTCAATCCTGATACAATCACTACTGATAGGAGAAAACTATAAAAAACCGGGATATTTATCATTATTTAATTTCCTTTCGGGGAAAGGAATGCACGTCGATTTTGCTTACCGGGCGTTCTTTTTTCTGCTGAGCTATGATGCTCTTTATAAACCGGGAATGGTATTTCAGTTTCTGGCACGTGTTCCTTTATATTTATATGCCCTTCCTGCTGATTCTCCCAGCAGCTTTCAGTCGGCCGTTATAATAGCCAAACATTCTGCTGGGATGAAAGTTGATAAGGAGGCAGATGCCCTGATGTCATATTTCGAAGAAGAAAAGGGGTTCAAAGTATATTGTCACCAAAAGAATGCCGATATGTTATCCACGGCGGTATCCCTTTTTGCCCTGAAAAAAGCAGGTTCAGATTTGCGGATGATAGCACCTGCATGTGTGCAGTTAATTCAGGAGAATTACCGGTCAGGGGCATTTGTTGCAGGCGATGGTGATGAAACCAGAGATCTGGAATATACTTTTTATGGATTGCTTGCATTGGGGGCCCTTAAATAGAATCTATCCTGAAAGTCAGTGTCTGAATCAGAATGTTAGTCTTTAACCTGATATAATATAGTAATTAAAGTCTTATGCATCGTAAAGAAATCCGTTCAAGGTTAGGTGAAATAGGAAACCTGCTGGCCGGGGAACTAGATTCGCGTGGTTACTGGACCGGTGAGCTTTCATCAAGCGCACTGGCTGTTGCAGTTGCCCTGACAGCCCTCCATTTTGATGATCATAAAAAGCATTATGAAGAGATAAACAAGGGATTAAGCTGGCTGGCGGCTAATATTAATGATGACGGCAGTTTCGGTGATACTCCCGAAAGTCCCGGTAATGTCAGCACCAGCCTTCTGGTATATGCTGCCATAAATTTGCAGGAAGGAAATCCGGTTTGGCTGGAGAAACTGAAGATCAATGTATCCCGATACCTTAACAGCCAGGGTATTAATGTCAATACCCGTGATGTAGCAAAAAATATTTTGAAATATTATGACAATGATTATACCTTTTCTGTCCCGATACTGACAATGTGCGGATTGTGTGGTATTCCGGACAAGAATGCGTTTGATAATATTCCTCAGTTACCCTTTGAGTTGCTTCTTTTGCCTGGTAGGTTCTACCGCCTGTTAAACCTGAATGTGGTCAGTTATGCACTTCCGGCACTTGCAGCAGTTGGCATTGTTATTTTCCGTAATAAAAAACCGGGGGTTTTGCTCCGGGTCATCCGGCATTTTTCAATTTCCAGGGCATTAAGGAAACTCCACCGGATGATGCCCGAAAGCGGGGGATACCTTGAGGCAGTTCCTCTGACTGCTTTTGTCAGTTTAAGTCTTATCAATGCGGGATACGGCAGTACCAATGTTGTAAAAAAGGGGATCGGCTTTCTGAAAAGACTCCAGCGGGAGGATGGAAGCTGGCCTGTGGATGTTGATCTTTCAACATGGGTGACATCCCTTTCCATTAAATCATTCCGATCAAATCTGAATTCTTATATATTGCCTGATAACCGGGCGAAGATTTCCTTACATCTCAGGTCGATCCAGAATAAGGATGTACATCCTTTCAACGGTACACCTCCCGGTGGGTGGGGATGGACCAGTTATTCCGGATCGGTTCCCGATGGTGATGACACTCCTGGTGTAATCCTTGCGCTTTCTATGCTTGAAACACGGGAAGAGGTGCGAAATGAGGTTCTGGCAGGTGGCCGGTGGTTGCTTGGTTTGCAAAATAATGACGGGGGATTCCCCACTTTTTCCAGGGGGTGGGGTAAACTGCCGTTTGATCAGAGTTGCCCGGATCTTACCGGCCATTGTTTACTGGCACTATCCCTTATTATCGGAGATTATAAAAATGTAATCACCCCGGCCGGAGTAACAGGGTTCAAACGGTCATTTAACAGAGCCCTTAAATACCTTGAGGAAAGCCAGCATCATGACGGGAGCTGGCTTCCCTTGTGGTTTGGTAACCAGTTAACTAATAAGCAGACTAACCCGCTATATGGAACGGCAAAAGTTACAGCCTACCTTCGGGATGTTTTAAAGCATAACTGGTATAATGATAAAATCAGGAGCCGGCTGGAAAAAATCATCGGCGAAGGTGCCGGGTTTATTATTTCCATCCGGAATGATAATGGAAGCTGGGGGGGAGCAAAATCAATTCCCGGAAGCATCGAAGAAACGTCACTCGCTGTATCGGCACTTGCTTCACAAGAATACAAGGGTGACTGTTTACGTGGACTGGAATGGATCGATGGTGTATATGCCCGGAAGGGATTGATAACTGCACCAATCGGACTATATTTTGCATCGCTCTGGTATGACGAGAAATTGTATCCGGTTACTTTCTATCTTGAAGCTCTAGCCCGTATGCTTGAACTTCCTGAAGAGTAAACCGTGAGGCCCGGGACATGGCCTGAAGCCTGTTCCTGCTTACCGGCGAGGGTTTACTTTCGGAAGGCGGCAGGTCATTTATAAAAATTACCTTTATTGTTATATTCCTGTATACGGGTTAATGAAAAATAATCGTTTAATCATATAGATATCATAATTCGAATGCATCCATAAAGTCAGTGTCCGGATCATAATAATAGGATACAAGCCTTGCTAAGTCAAAAAAAAGCGGAGGTTACATTTGGTAAATGAGCATTTTCTTGACGAGCGTAACAAAGAAGGCGGACATTATGGACTGACACAAATGATATAAAGTCTGAAATATATAACCGAAGTCCTTGATATGTAATAATAAAATCTGACGATGATGAGGGTAAAGAGCGTATTGGTATCAGCAATTTTATTGATAGTCTTTCATTCTGCTTCAGGTCAGGCAAATGACCCCGAACTGACCGGTATTAACAACCTGCTTTACCGCTATTCTTCTTTTGTCAGACCACAGAAAGTGTATCTTCACCTTGACAAGACCGGTTACAAATCTGGTGAGACAATATGGTTCAAGGCATACCTGTTTGATGGCACCACGCATTTTCCCGAGGCGGATACAAGCAACATATATATCGAGTTGATCAATTCATCAGGAGATCCTGTTGAATTAAGGACCTTGCTTGCTGAAGGGGGATATGCGTCAGGAGATATAAATCTTGATCAGAACCTCCCGGAGGGAAATTATGTTATCAGGGCTTATTCTGACTGGATGAGGAATTTCAGTAAGGATTATTTTTTTACCCAATATTTGTATATAAAGAATCACGGATATGAAGACCGGATACCAAGAAGTGATGTAAGAAGAAACAGGCGTTTTAACAGAAATATTGAGAGGATGGAAGAAAGCTATGAAGTTGCTTTTTTTCCTGAGGGCGGGAATCTTGTTTCCGGGCTTACCAACAGGGTAGCTTTCAAAGTAATAGATCTGAAAGGCAGGGGGAGTGAAGCTGAAGGTAAAATTGTGGATGATCAAGGTTCTGAGATTGTAAGATTTAAAACAGGACCTTCAGGGGTTGGAATTTTTGAATTCAGACCTGCAGAGGATCGGTACTACAGGGCGCAGATTTCAGTAAATGATGGCAGGCAGACGAATTATGACCTTCCGGAGATTTTCTCTGAAGGTTATGTTTTAAGAGTCGATCAGGCAGATGGTCAGATTAATATCAGGGTTAATTCATCGGTAGAACAGGATAATCCACTCTACTCTGAAAATATCATTATTATAGGTCACACCAGGGGAATACCCGGTTATTCTAATTCCCACCAGCTTATAGATGGCTCTGTTGATATAAGTATTGATGAAAAACTATTCCAAACAGGGGTAACTCATTTTACGATATTTACGGAAACAAGTATTCCTGTAGCCGAAAGACTCGTGTTTACCGACTACGGAGAAGAGTTGTTTTTTTCTCCTGATATCAGTGTGCAAAGATCAGGAGGTCAGAATTATATTGATATGAATCTGCTTGTATCAGACGGAACGGGCAACCCGGTTACCGGTAGTTTTTCGGTTTCTGCAGTTACCGGTACAAAAGATCCGGTTTCTCATAATAATGACATTGTTTCCTACGTACTTCTTAATTCTGACTTTAAAGAGATGATCTACAATCCTATGGCATATTTGCATGGTAATAACGATGCCGAAATATCAATAGACAATATGCTTCTTACGTACGGATGGAGGAGGTTTAACTGGGAAGAATTGCTTACAGGAGAACTTCCCGAGATAAGATATGAATCTTCCGGGGGACTGGCATTTGGAGGCAGGATAGTTGATCCTGCCAGAGGAGAAGGTGTGCGTAATCATCCTGTCAATTTAATGGTGAAAAGCGGACATGATACAATATATACTACAAACAGCGGAAGAGGTGGATGGTTCTCTTTCGGGGGATTAGTATATGATGGTATGGTGGAGGTAGAGTTGTCGAGCAGAAGGCTGTCGTCTAATTACCCTCCGGTATTTGAACTTGACATATTATCAAGAGGTGATTACGAATATGAGCCGGGTTTTTATACCCGGAAAAACAGGATTACCCAACGGGGAGACGAGTGGGAAAGGGTCAGGGGCATGTCTTCAACAAATTGGGCAACCTTACCGGAATCACAAAGCAGTCCCCAGCGTTTCGGAACCCCTGACCAGACTATCTTTATTGATTACTCTGGAGGGATTGAAAAGAATCTATATGAGGTATTGCTTGACAGAGCGAGAGGATTAAGTTATAATAACGGAATGTTTGTTGCAAGGGGAGCAACCAGCAGTACTATTGAAACCAGCGGTGTAAGGTATATGCTTGATGGAAGGTTTGTTGACTCCAGAAACTTTTTGGCCAGGTTTCCGGGAGACATTGAAAGGATAGAAATCTTTACCGGGACCAGCGCTTCGATATTCGGAAGCCGCGGGGGAACCGGTGTTGTTCTGGCATACTCCAGGAGGCAGGGCTATAGTGGACTAGACGATGCTATGGAACTCGTTATGCAGGGATACCATGTTCCACGCGAGTATTATTCAGACTATTTACAAAAAACAGGAACCTATTCTCCTGAAGAAGACCCGGAAATAACCATACACTGGGAGTCAGAAATGATATCGGGTGAAGACGGCAGGATGAATGTAATGATCCCTTTTTACCAGGGAATAGAAAATCTAAGGATTACTATCGAAGGAGCCGGTTTTCACGGAGGTTTAGGATTTGCTGAATTTGCTGTGGAATTAAAATAGATCATCTATATTTCATACGTACAAAGCATGTTTATGTAACTGATAACACATGTGAGATTGACGAAGGCAAATCCCCGCCAGGACATGACCGCGCCCTAAGGACGCGGGTTTTTAAGATGAACTAAAGACGGTGGGCTTTGCTTCCTCCTTGCCTTGCCTTGATAATTGCTACCCTGATGCCGCGTTGTTTGATATTTTCTACTCAGACGTCAGCCAGAATGCAACCCTGTTAAAATAAGCAATGCTTTCTGCTATTTCGGGGACTGAATCCTCCCAGTTATGCTCATATTCAATTGAAAAAACTCCTTCAAACCCCTGTCTCTTCAGCTCATGCATAATCCCCGCTATATTACATACGCCGGCACCCCATGGTACATCATGAGATCCAACCCCGTAATGGTTCAGGTCCTTGAAATGAAGGGAAACAATCCTGCCTTC
>SKND01000392.1 GCA_007120695.1 Bacteroidales bacterium
CATTCGCAAAAATCGTAACTGTTTTTGTTATCCCTTATCGACACTTTATAGCTTTTTCCAGACTCAGGGTTATAAACTTCAAAATCAGAAAAAACCGGGTGATCTCCAATATTCTTAACCTTGAACTTCTGATCGGCAGCAAATTGTTTACGCAACTCAGTTTGCCACACTTCCAGGGACATACTATCAGGTTTTTTATAATAAGGGACTTTCTTCTTTTTTGTCGGATTATCCATGGCCTGGTTTTATATTTAACACAAGTTCGTTTGAGAAAAAATTTCCGCGATGAACGTTTCAGCAGGGCTGTTATGTGCCGGTTTCACCTTAACAGTCATTTAGCCCTGTAATACCAGATATTTCCGCACCATCATTAACTGATCAATTTCCTACCTGGTTTGTTCCGGATACGGCGTTGTTTTTCAATCAAACCCTGTCTAATGGATAGCTTAAAACAGCTGGTAAACACGGATAAATTTACATGCTTAGGAGTGGATTCTCAAAACCTTTAGAAGGAAGTTTTCAACAATGTATGCACAAACGCGAACTCAGCCTATCAGCAAATAACCGGGCATATTGAAAGAGAAAGTGTCAGTGCGATATAATGGGAGGGGGATGATCTGCTTACCGGATTGAATCTTTTGCTATATACTCACCGTTCATCATCATCCATTACCGGGCATGGCTCAAAGTTATCATCAACTTTGAATTTCTTTAATGGTTTTTGATTCATGTTATTTAATTTGAGTCAGAAGGATCGTGAACAAGGCACTTTTTATTTATCAAATTGGTTTAATACCCCGACCCTCTGGGTCGGAAATAATAAATCCCATTTGATACTTCGGGGCTCTGCCCCGGGGTAGTTCATTAATTTCAATTTCTATAAGAATGCAGCTGCCCCGAAAATTGCACCGAATACGACAATCAGCAAAATAATTCCTATTAAAGAAATTACCAGACCTGCAATGGCCAGGCCTTTTGGTTGTCGGGATACACCTATAGCTGAAAAGATCAGCCCCAGCAACCATATTATCCAGCCTAAAAATGGAACCCAGCCTAAAAATACCGCAATTAAAGCCAGGACGAACCCGGCAGTCCCAATTCCGTTAGATTCAGCCTGATTAATAATCACGGTTGGTCTCTGTTGATTTTGAGGGTTTAAAGGTTCTTGCGTCATGTCCGGTAATTTAGGATTTATACTCGTAAGGCTTTCGGTAATCAATAATACTAAAAACTTGTCAATCCTGACCCATCTTAATTGGATTTCTTCTGTCTGCCAGGTCATGTTCGTTCTTTTCCCCGAAAGGGATAAGTATCTCGTCGGGAAGGGGAATACGCAGATGGCAGCAGCGTTTTCCTCCGAAAGGGGAAGAAATGTTTAAAAATGGTTAATTGATGGATTTTTGTAGTTTTACTTTTTTGCTGAAGTCTTTTTATTTTAGTGAAGACGGTCCTGACGCTTAATAAATTTATTAAATGGAGGAAATCCAAAAACTGACAAAGGAGATTATTGGGAAACAGAATCCTGGATAAATTGCCCACATAACAAACCACTGAAGCCGGAATTGACGGGTTTCGACTGGGATGAGAAACAGTTGTTCAGGCAGCCTGCTGAACTGAGGTTACGTATCATTGAAATCATAGATGGAGCAGGTTAATAAAAAGTAAACTATATGGAACATTCTGATAATGACAAAGCTTTCGAAGATCTGGATCTCAGCGTGCAGGAGTTCAGGAGACTCGGGCATGGTGTGATTGATATGATCGCCGACTACTACTCTACTGTCCGGGAGGTTCCGGTGTTTCCACCAAATAATTCCACCGAGGTGGATAGAGAGTTTCTTGAAGAACTGCCCAAAACGGGACAGGATCCGGCTGCCATCCTCGATGAGTGGCGGTCTAAAGTCCTTCCCCATGCTACCCACCCTGGTTCGCCGCGTTTCTTTGGTTTTGTGAACGGCTCGGGTACGATGATCGGCACACTGGCCGAAGCACTGGCGGCATCGGTCAATATGAACACTGGTGCGTGGAAGGCTTCTCCGGCCGCTACCGGGATCGAGCGACGCACCATCGCATGGATTGCCGAGCTGATCGGTTATCCAGTGAATTGTGGAGGGTTCTTCACCAGCGGCGGCACCATGGCGAATTTCAGCGCTGTACTGACTGCACTCAGGAATGTTGCTCCGTATGACACGACCGACGAGGGACTGCAGAGCCAGGATCGTGAAGGACGGTTTACCATCTATATGTCCGATCACGAAGGCCACATTTCACTAATCCGTGTGGCTGACCTTCTGAATCTTGGTCGCTCCGCTGTGCGAAGAGTGCCAGGCAATGACGACTTTACGATGAATGTACAGGCCCTGGAGAGGATCCTCGACGAGGACATCGCCCGGGGGGATAAACCATTCTGTGTCGTCGGCCAGGTGGGATCGATCAACGTGGGAGCGATAGATCCACTCGAGGATATTGCCCGTATCTGCCGTGACCGCGGACTATGGTTCCATGCTGACGGGGCCTGTGGTGCGGTGGGGGCGATGCTGCCGGACAAAGCTCATCTGTATGCGGGTCTTGAACTGGCTGATTCGGTTACCCTGGATCCGCACAAATGGCTCTATATACCATATGAGTGCGGTTGCCTGCTTGTCCGCGACCCGGAGAAGCTGCGGCGCACGTTTTCCATTACTGCTCCTTACTTACGTGGAACTCTCCCTACCGAAAACACCGGTCTTGACTACCTGGAGTATGGTCCGCAGATGTCTCGTGGATTCAAGGCCCTCAAGGTGTGGATGACGCTTAAGCACTATGGCGTTGAAGGGTATCGCACACTTCTCGGGCAAAATATCCGCTGTGCTGAGCACCTGGATCGCCTGGTTCGAGCCTCAACCACTTTCGAAGCTTTGCACCAGCAGAATCTTTTTATTTACTCCTTCCGATATGCACCCGAGGCTTTGCGGGCAGTCGCGATGGAGTCGACGGTAAAGGCTCAACAGATCGACGCGTATCTTGATCGCCTCAACCAGATGATAGCCGACCAGATTCAGCTCAGCGGAGTCGCATTTGTTATGACCACCAGGATCCGGAACCGAACTGCCTTAAGATTGTCAATCTCTTCACATCGCACCACTATTGAGGACATAGATCTGGTATTTTCCAAACTACGGGAAATTGGCCTGGAGCTCCAATCCCGTTACCAGTCGCCCGATCCAAGCCGGTCCTCAGATGCAGATTCAGTCTGATAACCCGCCAGGGCCGTTCCGGCTAACGGTCCCATTGAATTTTGAAAGCGTAGTGTCTGGTCCGAGCGCAACCGGAAGCTGTTACAGAAACTGACTAATGAGGGAGCCATGACGGCCGCGGGCCGGGCTACTGCCGAAATAGGCTCCATAATATCCTGCAGCCTTTACAGTTATCTGCCAGGTCAGGTTCGTTATTTTAACCTACGATTGGATATTCATGCAATACACAGTTCGTTTATTATTAATTGGTTGATGAATATTTCCCCGGAAGGAATATCTGTCTCGCAGGGTAGGGGGTAGAATATATTTATTTTTATAACTTGACTGGAGTTTTCAAAATTTATCATAACAGGTATTATAACGATGAATTCAGGCAGCAGTAATTATGATGAGGTCATCTTATTTGACTTATGGTAAAAAATACCAGTTCAGGATTCGAACGGATGACCTGTTTGATGGGGTATCATACCGGTATCACTTTGAAACTGATACAGGTCAGTGGCAAACTATCGCTGTTCCTTTCGACAAATGCGTGCCTGTATTCAGGGGCCGAATTCTGCCAGACGTGGAACCTGTCTCACCGAAAGATATTCAGCAGGTGGGGTTCTTGATATCTGATAAACAAGCCGGCGCATTTCATCTTGAAATTCAATGGATAAAAGCGTATCGGTAACGGGGCAATTTGCATCAGAGATAACTTGCACTTGCAGACATTGATTTACACATGAAACAAAAAAATACCTTATCTGCGTTGGATGATATTTTTTTTGTTGTTTAAAGTAATCTCCCTAACTTGTTTTTAAATATCCTGGTTTTATGCGGGATAAATTAAAAGAAACTATCATTAACCAGGCTTCATGGCTCACCCCGGAAGCCAGCAAACTTTTAATCTATGAAACAAATTACGATGTTTGCCCTGTTAATCGTTATGGCATTTCCATTGGCAATGGATGCCCAGATCAGACCATCAACCGCCGGCGCAAGAAGGGCGGTATTCTCACCAAAAACCGGCGATGCCCGGATGGATAAGCATCTGCAGGAAATAGACAGATACGGCATGGAGGAATTTGCTGCATTTAAAAAAGAGCTTGCTTCAAAATTCAGCGGTTCCAGGAGAGAGATTGGCAGGATCTATCCTAAGGATAAAATTGAGCCGGGTGATCATTTCATTGAGCCGGGTGATCATTTTAAGCCCGGAGAGGACCTGGGAGACCTCCTGGCAAGACCGGGTGATGCTTACTATGCCTGTGCCCTGTCATCGGTAACCGGCAAGCCTGCAGGCACCATTATCAATTCATTTGCCAAAAACCAGGACTGGGGGGTAATTACCCGGGACCTTGGCATAAAACCGGGATCGAAAGAATTTGAGACTCTTCAGGGCATTGTGCTGGGCGGAATAGGTAAAGTGTCAGGTAAAACAGTTGGTACCACCCCTCCGGCCAGGCCTGTCAGGCAAAGATAGCTGAAATAAAATACTGTGCCTCATACCGGCCGCCCTTTATTATAATTGACTTTTGCACAATATTGCGGCTATTATCAACATTCTCCATAAGTTTGTGCAGTGCTAACTCTGCCCGCTTATCTGCTATTTGTTTGTCTCTAAGACAAAAAAATCTGATTAAAGACTTATGGTAGTTGATTGAAGCAAGGAAGAAATATCGATTGTCACATACGCAAATTCAAATGGCCAGAGAATAAGAATTAACCCAAAAAAGTCTGGAGGCCTGGCCAACCACAATAAAGAGAAGTGGAAGCTTCCCTTGCCTCAATATTTTGAGCATCTATATCATAAACGGTTTGGTAAACAATTACCTGTTGATGTTTGACCGCTAGAGGTTAGAGATGCTGAAAGAAGGAATAGAAAATCTCTTAGAAAAATTAACGAGACGGACGATAAATCAAATAACACTCAACAGCATGCAACGGATGGCCAGGAGTGAAGACACCCTTAAGAGTCGGCTCGAACAGATCAAGGAAAAGCTTAAGGAAAACAAAAAGCCTATTTGAAATCCGGCATTAAATCACCAAACCGGATGCCGGGAACACTAGTCTTATTGGAGCAATCATTTTTGAGCGCGTGGTTATTTTGTCAGCACAGTGGGAATAGACTAAGACATATTAAACAGATACGTCAAGCATCAGGCGAAATCATCGAATTATAACTCTTAATCTAATTTTTCAATTTGCATTTGGAATCCTTGTAACAAAGGTTTCAATACAGACTTGTCCGCTATTTGTATTTTAAAATTTATCATAAGAAGATTTTAGGGTGATGGATACTTCTTTAGCTCCATATTGGGCCGCTCCGGCGCTTTTGGCCGCGCTCATCGCCGCACTGAACTGTACGCACTTTTGCGGGCCGGCGATGTGGCGTTTGCGGTTCAGCGAGAACTGAGTAAGCGCCTTGCTGATCAACTGCGGGAGCGTCTTCCGGAGACCGCTTCACTCCCGCCGGGATTTGACCGACTCTTTGTGGCGACCTACAACGACATGAATGATGAGGAAAGACATGGAGTTGGATTCCCCAGACAGGGAGCAACCATCCTTGCCAAAGTGCTGGGGCACCCTACGCCCCAGGCAGAAGGCTAACTGAGTAGGCTGCCCTGCCAGCTATAACCGGAAATTAAATGGTTTGACAAATTAAATTGGTACCAATAAAAACAGCTCAACAAATCACAGATTTTTTCGATTTTGGACACAACTTCCATTTCTCTTTCGAAGAGACAATTTGCAACGCATAAAGAATGAATACTACAGATTACAACAAATACGCTATTTCACTTTCGAAGAGACAATTTGCAACGTATAAAGACTGAATACTACAGACTGCAACAAATACGTTATTTGTCTTTAATATAAAAATCAAACATGAACCGACCTGAGAGTGACAAAACCTTTGCAGATCTGGATCTCGGCTTGCAGGAGTTTAGGAGACTCGGGCATGGTGTGATTGATATGATCGTCGAGGGACTGCAGAACCAGGATCGTGAAGGACGGTTTACCATCTATATGTATGGTCACGAAGGCCAGATATCCTTTTTTATTTAAAACATTTTGGTTTTAAATATGAGGCCGCTTCAATTGTATGCAGCCTCAATGATTATAATCTCTTTTAACCTGAAAATAATTAACAATGGATGAAAAAAGCGTTGTAAAAAACTTTCCTATCATTTGCGTAGGCGGTTCAGCCGGAGGACTCGATGCTTATACCAGGCTTTTACAAAACATACCACCAGATTTGGGTGCTGCCATCGTAATCGTGAATCACTTGAGAATGGTAGCCACCCATCTTCCTGAGCTTCTTCCACACCATACAATAATGCCGGTTGAACTAATCACAGAAAAGCTGGACATCGAACCCAACCACGTGTTTGTCATCCCTGAAAAACGTGATTTACATATTCTTGGTGACGAGTTTCGATTAAAGCCGATATCAAAACCCAGAGGCTGGCCCAATGTGATCACGGTTTTTCTGCGTTCATTAGCTGAGCACTGGGATGGCAAGCTCATCGCTATAATTGTATCTGGTTATGACGGTGATGGAGCAGAAGCTTTATGCGAGATTAAAGAAGCAGGCGGAATTACTATCGCGCAGATGCCAGATACAGCATCCCAATCAGACATGCCGGAAACCGCAATAGCAAGCGGGTGTATAGATTTTATCCTTTCACCTGAAAATATAGCAAAAGAAATTAAACGTATTATGAACACAGGCATCACGAGTTTTTGAACTGGCTTATCTTGGTAATATTTGTCACATCTATGGTGAAGAAGAGAACAGAAAATTGTTTATGGATGTTGCTGGTAAATTGCAGGAGGGAGGAAGGATAATTATTAATGATTTTATACGCGACTCCGGTCCCGATGCGGCCATTTTTGCAGTTAACATGCTGGTAAATACAGAGTCTGGTGGAACATGGACCTTTGATCAATATAAAACATGGCTTCAGGAAGCCGGATTCTCAGTATCACCATATATGGAAATAGGCAACAGCGAGTTAATAAAGGCACAAAAGCAAAGCTAGCGCGGTCTTGTTCTGACGGGGTTTAGCTGTTATGCGCTTTTGTTAGGTTGTTTTGGGTGCTCCGGAATTACCCCTAAGTCTTGCTGAGTCATATCAAACTCTTTGAGTATTTTCTTAACTGCCTCCTTGCGTTCTTAATTAAAGTCTAACAAACCCGGATAGCAGAAAGGTTTAACCCCCTATTTTTTGCAGTCAATTTTTCGTATAAAATAGAACGATAAAGAAACGATCAGAATATACAAAATAAAAAAAGTCCGGAAACCAAAATTGCCGATTAACAAGCCTCCTGTGAGTGGCAACAGTGCCGGCAGAATATTGCCTGCCCCGGCAAAGCCTGTGTATATTGCCCTGTTTCCGGTTTCTGACACTTCAAGAAGCAGACCGTTCATAGTTATTGTATATAATGAGAAAACCACTCCGCCCATTATAAAAATATACCTCAATGTATATTCATCATTTATTAGCATTACGCTGATAATTAGTATGATTGAGAATAATAAATTCAGGTAAAGGAGCAGGTTATATTTGATTTTTTTCGCAATTAAAAAGACCATCAGACTTACTACCATTATTCCGATAACCTTAAATATCAAAAAATTACCTGTATCATTGCTCTGTGTGTTCAGTGTTTCTTTCCCGTAGAGCATGACGAAAGGAAGAAATGAAATGATAATACCCTGGGTATTTATGAATCCAAGGAAATAGCCTAATCTGGGATTTGTTTTTAATTCAAGTCTTAATATGTGCAAATAATTTCTGAGTCCGCTAATTTTTTTCGTTGAGGGGTTCTGTTCCTTAACATTCCAGAAACCTCCTGTTGCAATCAGGAGTAATGATGCACCTGTAAAGAACATTACGGCGAAATTAACAGGATATCCGAATGATGTTAAAACCTTTTTTGCCAGGATTGCAGATATTAAAACTATTCCTCCCGATATAACCTGTTTTGCCGAAAAAAATGATTTTCTTCTATCTTCATTCATGCTTTTACCTAAAATATCAGTGTAGCTGATATTGGAAAAGGCGCCTGCCAGAGAAAACATGATAATAAAAAGGAAAATAAACCAGAGTGCAAGGCTTGATTGATTTCCTTTAAGGTAAAACAGGATAATTCCCAAAGCAAAAAGTGAAAAGACACGTATGTTTATTCCGGCAAGCAGAAAATTCTTTTTAAATGGTTTATTGCTTATATATGGGGCGAAAAACAATTGTGTAAAGCTTGAACCTCCCAGCATGATTGCAGTCATTATTCCAATATGCATTGCACCGCCACCCGATTCTATGATCATTGCAGGAATGACCGTATCAACATCAATAAAACTTTGAGCTAATGCAAGAAAGCTCGCATGCCATAAAAAGGCATAAAAATTATGTGATGATATTTTGGGCGATAAGTTCATTTTTGATCCACATCCA
>SKND01000381.1 GCA_007120695.1 Bacteroidales bacterium
AAAGAAAATTATAACTGTTTTTATAAGTGTTATTATTTTATCGGGTTTAGTTTGTATTGATTTATCGGCTCAATCAGAACCCGGATATGATGATCTTCGCAGGGAATTTAAATCTCCTGACTATGCCGAGTGGGGCGAGGTTCCTCTTTGGTGGTGGGAGGCTGATACAATAACAAAAGAAAAGATAACCTGGCAGATGGAAACTCTGGCGGAAAAGGGTGTAAAAGCTGTCAATCCCATTCAACGTTCACCCGGCAGGTCATACCCTGCCTCTTTTACTGATGAATGGTGGGAAATGATAAGGCATACCCATGATGAAGCAGAACGACTCGGCATGCATCTCTGGCTCTATGATCAGGTTGGTTACGGACATTATGGCTGGTTGGAACTAGCTGCAGCTGAAGTTGAAAACACAGGTACAAGTCGTGTAGATTTTTTTACTGCTGAAGGGAATGCCCATACTGAAATCAGGATAGATCTGCCAAAAGGAAAACTATTGGATGCCCGTGGCTATCCTGTAGAAAACGGAACTGCTGTTGATGAAATCAGTATAGATCTTTCAGAGAATATCCAAAATGATGTACTAATTTGGAAACCAGATCAGGGACAATGGAAAGTTGCAGTTTCAGTGGCTGTACCCTACAGGTCGTTTTATTTGAACGAGGCTTCGACTGATGTGTTTTTGGACCGGCTTTATCAAAAGGCGGAAGATATTGTTGGAGAGGATGCAATGGGAAAGAGCCTGAGAGGAATGTTTCAGGACGAACATCCGCCAACACCCCGTAATATTTATACCGAAGAGTTGGCTGAAACTTTCAAAGAAAGATTTGGCTACGATATCGGCAGGGCAATTCCGGCACAGCATTTTGATGTTGGGAAGAAAACGCCTAAATACAGGACAGACTATTTTGATGCCTACCTGTCACTGGTTGAAGAGACCTATTGGAAAAAAGTTTATGACTGGAGTCAAAGCAGGAATATCTTAACCAGTCATGATAATTGGGGCCGGAGAAATATCTATAGCCAAAGTCACGGTTATATGGATTACTTCAGAACTCAAAGATGGTTCAGTGCTCCGGGAATGGATGAATCCCGCACGACTGAGCATGAAAGCCATAATTATTATGACTCCAAGATCGCTGCATCCATTGCCCGTATTTATGACAGGGAGCGGGTATGGGCAGAAGTTTTTCATTCTACCGGCTGGGGGCGTACGACAGATCAGACTCTAACGTGGATGTCAAGGATTTTTGCATGGGGTATGAATTTGTATAATGAACATGGACTTTTTTATTCAACTAACACCAGTACCTGGGAACATGCTGCACCAGATCCTCACTGGCGTCAGCCATATTGGGAGTACTACCAGGATATATCAGACTGGGTTGCCCGAACCAGCTATATGATTTCACAGGGAAAGCATGTTGCCGATGTGGCCGTGCACTATCCCGCGGTCAGTCTGCTTGCTGACCTCGAAAGTCAAAGAGCTGAAAGTGCTGTGGACTATAACTTATATATGGAGCTGTCGGAGAGTATATACAATGCTGGTATTGACAATGATATTATTGATGATTATTCAATATTGAATGCAGAGATAATAGATGGGACGTTGCGCGTTGCGGGTAATGATTATCAGGCCCTGGTATTTGGTCCTCTGTCTACATTCAGGATTTCGGTCCTTGATAAATTATCCCGGTTTGTTGAAGATGGTGGTACGGTATTGTTTTATGGCCACCTTCCTACGGCATCTACAGAGCATGGCAGAATGGATAGCAAGCTGGCTTCAGCACTGGCCGGTCTTTTTGGCGTATCCAACCCTGAGTCGCTTGGAGCCAGGAGGGAGGAACAGAGTTATGAAAGTGGAGGTTATGCGGCTTTTCTTCCGCATACTCCGGAACTCATACCTTCTTTACTTTCTGTCCACATAGACCGTGATTTTGTAACTGAGGGTGATCTTAGATATCTGCATCGGAATATTGGCGAAGTTGATGTCTATTTTATTCAGAATACTGAACATGTGCCACTAAGTGTGGATTATCGTACTGATATCGGATGGATCGGATTGCCAAAAGTTATTGATATCCGTTTTCGTGTTGACGGGGTGCCGGAAATATGGGATGCATTTACCGGTGAGATTCATGCAGTGGACAGGTTTCAGCGGGAGGACGGATATACCCGTGTTCAGCTTAAGATGGATAGTAATATTGGGAAACTTCTGGTATTCAGACCCGGAGATCAGCAATCAGGTGCAGGGGGTTCAGGTAACAGGATTATTAGTAAAAAACAACTTTCAAAAGACTGGACCTTTTCGGTTATACCTACTCTGGACAATCAATGGGGTGATTTCAGATGGCCTCCGTCAAATGAGAAATTTGGGCCGGAAATACGTGGATTTAAATATAAAGAAGAGACAAGCTCATCCGGATTGAATGAAGGTTGGCACAAGCCTGGTTTTGATGATGGTAACTGGAAAGAAACTCTTTATAGTAAAGGACCTCATTGGTTAGCACTGGAAGAAATTCCTTCGGATGCTCCTTTGGTCAAAAAATTACTTGACGATCAGGAAACAATAATCGCAGGCAAACAGGTAAATGTAAACGGAGAGAATTTTTCCTGGGAAGAGATATCCTTTTCCCGCAGAATAGGGGTGGGAGAGTCTGCTCCCTGGGGTGGTCATCGCGGTTTTCCTGACGGGCACTTTGATAAAAATTTTATTCGCCTCAAGGAGGGCAGAAAAATATTGTTCACACATATTTATTCACCGCAGGAGCAAACAGCAGGGCTTAATATTCAGTTGAATAATTCTGATGTAACTCTTTATGTAAATGGTGATGAGCAACCTTGTCAGGGCGCAGTTTGTAACTTGCCCCTAAATGAAGGTTATAATCATGTATTGCTTGATGTTCCTGATGGAAACAGAGGGATGCTGTATGTCACAGAAGATCCCCCGGTAATTACGGATATTGGTGGAGAAGATACTGATGCTGTTCTTCCCGACCTGAGTGATGCCGTCTGGATATGGTATGGCGATACCGATGGAACCTATCTTCGGAAATCTTTTGAGATTGAGGAGTTGCCTGAAACGGCCCATATGGTAATAACAGCAGTTACCGGTTACAGGGTATTTATAAATGGCCTATTGGTGGACGAAGAGATAGGGCCGTGGGCTAATTGGGATTATCCGGCAAATATAAATATTGAACGGTACCTGCAAAAAGGTGAAAATACAATAGCCGTGTGGGGGCAATATTTTTCAGGTAGGGCTGGTGCACCTTTTGCCAGCGAATACAAAGCGGTAGCCCTGGCCATGAAAGCTGTATTTGATGACGGGAGTACCTTAAACATAAATACAGATAATACCTGGAAGGGTCATACTGAGGAAATTGATGACTGGGAATCATCTCAATTAAGGGCTTCAGACTGGAGTGATGCAGTAATAATTGGGGAAGTAGGCGATGATCCGTGGGGGGAAGCATTTCTAAAGAATATAGGTTCTTCTACAACTCCATATCGTCCATTATCTGTTAGTTTGTACTCTCCTGAGATTGAGGTTTTCAATGAGATGCCTGATATTATTTATGATATTAAGCCTGCGTCAGCTGATAGAATTGGCTGGTATCGGTTTGAAGTGCCACCCGGAATAAAAAAAATAAAATTAAATACCCGGGCGGAATCTTCTTTATGGATTAACGGCAATGAGGTTTCTTTAAATGAACAGATTGCAGTGATTGAAGACCCGCCTGTGAATGTGGCAACTGTGGCGGTCCGGCTCAAAATGCAACCAGGAAATTATGCCGGGGCAGCTTTTGACTTACCAGTAGAATTAGAGTTGCATGGTGGAAAAATTCAACCTGGGCCATGGGAAAATTATGCTATGCCAACTTATTCGGGCATTGGTGTATATAACCAGAACATTCATTTTACCGAAGAAGAGGCAGGGAGATCTGTAGAATTGAATTTAGGAGATGTCAGGGTTGCTGCAGAAGTATTTGTAAATGGAAAATCAGCAGGTGTAAGGGTAGCTAAGCCGTTTAAATTTGATCTTACAGATTTCATTAAATCGGGTGACAATGAATTTGAAATAAGAGTTGCCAATACTCTGGCACCCCATTATTCTTATCCTGATTTAGCAAGGAATTTAGGCCCTGTGAAGTCAGGTTTGATCGGACCGGTATCTTTATATATTTATGCAAAATAGATTATTGCCTGAGCTTACTAGGCCTTACACCCATTTTCTGTTTGAATATTTGAGAGAAATAATAGATAGAATGAAAGTTTAGTTCATTGGAGATTTCTTTGATGCTTTTGTTGCTGGAAATAATCAATTCCCGGGCTCTTTGAAGTTTGAGGAGCAGATGGTACTGTGATGGTGATATGCCGGTATATTTCTTGAACATCGTTCTGAAATATGAATAACTTATATTAAGGTCTGCCGCAAGCTCTTCCATATCTATGTTGTTGTAGATATTGCCCCGGATGTGCAACCTGGCTTTCAGAATTTTTTGTTTAATAATTGTGCCTCCAAACTCTTTATTTCTGATTACCGAAACTATATTACCTATCAGGTAAATTAATAACCCCGAACATACTTGTTGATATCCTATTTTTTCATCCTTTACTTCTTCAATTAATTTATTAAATATATCCAGTATTTTTTCCTGAAAACCAATGTATACTGCCGGCTTCTTCATATAGTTGCAGTACTTGTTCATAACATGTTGATTAGCAAATTCTCCCTGAAATCCAATATAATACTCTTTCCACCCGGTTTTTGGATCTGGCCGGTATCTGTGCCAGATATTGGGGAGCAAGGTGATAATAGTACCAGGAGAAATTACATATTTATGATCTTTAGTTTCTAAAATGCCATAACCCTCTGTTATATATATAATCTGGAATTCATCAAGTTGCCTGCCTTGTTCCCACGTGAAATAATACCCGCTGGGGTGTCCTTTTTGCGGGTATGCCGTATCTGGTTTTATGTCTCCATAGCCTGCCACATTAATATATACGCCCCAATTTTTATCACTGATACTGGGAGTAAGGTACTGGTAAAATTCGCGTTCCATAACGTGATATTTATTGAGTTAAAATAACTATAAAATATGATAGTTCTGGTGTTTATTTAATACTACTTTGGTAAATCAATTAATAATCAAATCAATTAAATTTGAATCTAAACTTTAATGAGTTAATATAAGAATATATCTAAATATTAAACGTATATGTCATTTTGCAAATTGTTTTTGGTGGTTAATATTATAATCATTTTGTGTTAATATTAATTAAATAATTGCCTGTTATCTGATTTTTTCAGCATGAAACTATTAAATTTTACTGTTTTAATTATCATTAGGCCGGACTTTTACTGGTTTTCTGAGGTTTGAAATAATTTTCCAGGTTTTCCGGCATTAAAATGTTCCGTAAATCGAGTATTCACTGGTGTTGCAATAAATTGACGAGTAGATATTTAATTCTGGCCGATTGGTTATCATTTTTCTTTCCATATGGAGCACGGGATAACCGGTTTTGACTTTCAGATGCCCGGAAATCATGCTGTCTGCCTTTATGGCTTTTATTCTCTGTTCTCCTCCTTTTATCTCTACCTGGTAATTTTTTCGCAATATATCAAACAGTGAACGGTTCCTGAAGGTACGGGAGGTGAATCTGGGCAGGTTGATAGCCGGAATAAAGCTTATATCATAAAATACCGGGTTATCATCGAGTAATCTGAGCCTGGTCATAAAGATGCAGCCCGATTCGGTTTCCAGATCCGACAGTGGGAACTTGAAATTATCAGGCCAGGGAATTATCCGGGGCTCTTCTATTATATCCGTTCTTAAATTTTTGTCTTTTAAAGCTGTCGTTGTGCCTGAGACGGACAAAATTCCAATTCCCTGGGGCGTCTTTTTGACAATACTTCCCTTCCCCTGCTGCCTGGTTATATAGCCATCCTGAACCAGTGCAGTAAGTGCCTGCCTGACCGTTGGCCTTGTAAGTCCGTAGATACTGCATAGATCATTTTCTGAAGGTAACAGGTCCCCTTCATTATATACACCTTCATTTATGTGCTTGCGCAATATTTCGTAAAGGCGCCTGTGCTGGGGGATATTCTTTTGCCGGGGTTCCATTTGGTTGTTTTACTTAAATAGGAGTTATAATAATTATACTTGCCGGAGGCTTTAACCGGTTTGTAAGAATTTGAATACCTTGTTAAGTTAATTTGTAAATATATTTAAATTTGCTTGTAATTACAAGTATAATAGAATATATTTGTATGGCTTATATTTAAAGAGAGATATATATATTATATATATTTTATAGTTAAACATATATTTACAAGTTAAAATTATATTATATGGCTGTCGCCGTTTTAATGCCCAGACAAGGGCAAAGTGTTGAGACCTGCATTATTACCCGCTGGCACAAATCAAAAGGAGAAAAGGTAGATGCGGGTGACATCCTGTTTTCTTATGAAACCGACAAAGCTGCTTTTGAGGAAGAGGCTGCTGAAAGCGGAATCCTTCTTGATGTTTTTTATAATGATGGCGATGAGGTGCCTGTTCTTGAAACAGTTGCCGTAATAGGACAGCCTGGTGAAAATATTGAGCAGTTGATTCCCGGGAAGGCTTCCCCGGGTTCCGGTGACGACCGGGATGGTAAATCAAGCGAACCAGGATATGCGAAAGCGGACTCTGGTAAAGCGGACTCTGGTAAAGCGGACTCTGGTAAAGCGGACTCAAAGGACGCCGGCACAATGGAAGCCGTGGCAGCCGGAGCAGCAGTAAGCGGATCCTCCCTCTCCGGATCAGGCGTGCAACCCGCGGATGGCCCTCCGAATGAAGCTCCCGGAGAAGAGGGGAGATTGCGTGTTTCTCCTCTTGCAAGAAAACTCGCCAAAGAGCATGATCTGGATTTCTCAGGAATAAAGGGTACTGGTCCGCATGGAAGAATAATAGAAAGAGATATCAGGAATGCCGCTGCAGAGATGAAAGAAGACGTTGATACCGGCACGGGGTATGACCAGCAGGTATTAAGGTCATCCGATCCGCCGGATTATAAAACCGGATTTGCACCCGGCTCAGGGAAAATGCCCGAAAGTGAGGGTGATTATACTGACAACAAGCTGAGTAACATGCGAAGGATTATTGCCGGTAAAATGGAGCAGTCATTGCAAAACTCTGCCCAGCTCACCCACCATATGAGTGCTGATGCAAGAAAAATGCTTGCCTGGAGAAAAGATATCAAGGCGGAGAAGGGTAGTCCCGGTGTTGATGATATCAGCCTCAATGATATGGTTTGTTACTCGGTAATAAATGCCCTGAAGAAACATCCGTTTATGAATTCTCATTTTTTAGGGACTGCTATCAGGACTTTCGACAAAGTTCATCTTGGAATTGCCGTGGATACCGAGCGGGGACTAATGGTGCCTGTGATCCGTAATGCAGATGATATGAATATCAGGGGACTGGCGGGAAGGATAAGGAGACTGGCTGATGAGTGCAGAAAGGGAAGTGTTAACCCTGAACTTCTTGTGAGCGAGGCCGCATCATTTACTGTTACAAATCTTGGTGCATACGGGGTGGAGATGTTTACGCCTGTAATAAACCTGCCGCAGATTGGCATCCTGGGAGTTAATACAATAACTTACCGTCCTTCTGATATGGGTGACGGAGTGATAGGTTTTGTCCCGGTGATAGGTCTGTCGCTTACTTATGACCATCGTGCAGTTGACGGAGCCCCGGCTTCATTGTTCCTGGCAGAAGTAAAAAAGGAGATTGAAAATATCAAAGTATCCTGATAATATAAACAGATACTTTAATGTCAATGGGCTTCTTTCGTATCAGTAAAAACGTAATATTGAATGTAAGAATAATATGAAAGGATACCAATGTCAAAAGATCCTGAAAGTATTTATGTAATATCAAAATAACCAGGATAATATCTATAGAAACATAATATAGGAGATACAGATGATAGACAAGGATACTAATATGAAAGGATACAAGTAATAACGGAATATACAGGTGTTTGAAAAGCTAATGATAATTCCAAATATACATTAAATTTTTTCTGCGTAAAATTACACACAGCCAGATGAAAAAATTTTTATGGGAAAGCGCAGCGGTTCCTTCTGTAAGTCAAAATTTTGGTTATTTCATTTTGACAAAATTTTGGCTTTTTACAGGAGAAATATACATGAATTTTGGATATTTTCTTAACACAAAATTTATGGTTTTTTACAGAAGAAAATATACAGCAAGTATCAAAATAAACCGAGAGCATTCAATACCTTGCAGTTACAGAAAAGCTAAACAGAATTAACCGGAAGAGGTATTATCCTGCTGCTGTCTGTTTATGCCATCATAGAGATTAATTAATTATTTTTTACGATTTAAGATAAAACTATTATGCCAAAGAATCAGTTTATAGATCCCGCGCTCGTGAGGAAGCCTGCCAAAATCAAATTCGGTACCATTCCCGTCAACGCATACAACAAAACCATTGATGATGAAAGAGGTAGTTTTTCAGATGAGGATTTTGTAAGGATATACCGAGATATGTATATTATCAGGGAGTTTGAAACCATGCTCCATGAGATCAAGACAAAAAATGAGTATCGGGGTATTAGCTACAACCATCCCGGTCCTGCTCATCT
>SKND01000288.1 GCA_007120695.1 Bacteroidales bacterium
ATTTATAGTTAATAACTGAGAGATCCCGGCATATAATCAATAACCCGGGTAAAATACCATAGTTTATCCAACAGGAACCAATAAAAAAAGGCGGAATTATTCCGCCTTAAATATACATGAATTTTTTTTTACCCCAGGTAACTCTTAAGCAAACGACTCCGTGAAGTATGCCTTAACCTGCGGATTGCCTTTTCCTTGATCTGCCTTACCCTTTCACGGGTCAACCCGAACCTTTCACCTATCTCCTCAAGCGTCATGTCCTGAACACCGATGCCGAAAAAGAATTTGACAATATCTCTCTCTCTTTCAGTCAGTGTTGCCAATGAACGTTCAATTTCCTTTCCGAGTGATTCATTTAAAAGGGTTTTGTCGGCGTTGGGCGAGTCGTTATTGATAAGCACATCAAGCAGCGAGTTATCCTCACCGTCAGAAAAGGGTGCATCTACCGACACATGCCTTCCGGATACCCGCAGTGTATCACTCACCTTCTCCTTCGGAAGCTCAAGAATATCAGCCAGTTCTTCAGGTGAGGGTGTTCTCTCAAATTCCTGTTCAAACTTAGAGAATGCCTTGTTTATTTTGTTAAGAGACCCGACCTGGTTAAGAGGCAAACGTACTATCCTTGACTGTTCAGCGAGTGCCTGTAAAATGGACTGTCTTATCCACCAAACTGCATAGGAAATAAATTTAAATCCTCTTGTTTCGTCAAATTTCTCAGCTGCCTTAATTAATCCCAGGTTACCTTCATTTATTAGATCGGGCAGACTTAGTCCCTGATTCTGATACTGTTTAGCTACAGATACCACAAATCTCAGATTGGCCCTGGTGAGTTTCTCAAGGGCTTCCTTGTCACCCTGCCGGATCCTCTGAGCCAGATCAACTTCCTCTTCGATAGTGATCAGTTCCTCCCTGCCAATCTCCTGTAAATACTTATCGAGTGAAGCACTCTCCCTGTTAGTAATTGATTTTGTGATCTTTAGCTGTCTCATTATCTCTTTTTAAAATAATAGCAAATGTAAGGTAATTAATAATTAATATCAACCGGGATTTATCATCATCTGAATAAACGACAAAAAAGACTTGCTATTGCAAGTCTTTAATGCTGTTTTCCGTTTTTATTCCATACTTAAAGACCAAATGCATAATAAGATACTGTTCCGTCAGGGTAAACACCCTGAATCCATACGCCTCCACTGTGTCCATCAAGGACATCCCTTATATCGGCAGGTGAATTTATTGGCTGATCATTTATAGAGGTTATAATGAAATTCACCCTTAATCCTCCCTCCATAAACTTGCCGGGTCCGATTTCAGTTACCTGGGCTCCTCCCGGAATGTTCAATTTATTCCTTAATTCACTGCTAACCTCCCTGAATCTGGCTCCAAGATAAGCCTCCTGGGGTTGGACCACGTCGGCTTGACCCTGAATATTACGCAAAGTGGCAGTAATTTGTTGCGTTTTACCGTCTCTTTTTACCAATACATTAACCTTGTCTTTCGGGCGGTACCTTGCTACCTGCTCCTGCAGTTCGGCAACACTGTTTATGTTTGCATCATTAACCCTCAGGATCACATCCCCTGCTTCTATGCCTGCCTCAGCAGCAGCACCTCCAACGATAAGACTGTCAACAAAGACTCCTTCAATTCTTTCCAGTCCTTCATTACGCGCAAGTTCGGCATTCACATCCCTGATTACCACTCCCAGAACTCCCCTCTGCACCTCACCAAACTCAAGAATATCCTCCACAACCTTCCGGACAATACTAACCGGCACTGCAAATGAGTTTCCGGAATATGCGGCAGTCGGTGACATGATCAGTGTAGGAATACCTACCAGCTCCCCCCTGAGGTCGACAAGCGCTCCTCCGCTGTTCCCGCGGTTTACCGCAGCATCGGTCTGTATAAAAGACTCTATTGCATACTGCTCCTGGAATACCCTCAGTCCGCGTCCTTTCGCACTTACTATTCCGGCAGTGACTGTTGAAGTGAGATTCATCGGGTTACCGACTGCAAGAACCCATTGTCCTACGCGCAGGTTATCGGAATCGCCGAATTCAATGTATGGCAATCCGGTCTCCTCAATTTTCAGCAAAGCAATATCAGTGCTGGGATCGGTTCCAACAACCTTAGCATCAAAAGTTCTCTTGTCGTTAAGGGTTATCTCTATTGAACCTGCTTCTGCTATAACGTGATTATTGGTAACAATATATCCATCTTCAGATATGATGACTCCCGATCCGATACCCTGTATCGGTTCCGGCTCCATCTGGCGGTCCCGTGGAAAGAAAAATTCGAAGGGGTCAACTCTTTGCCTGCGCTGCCTCATTGTGGTTGTTGTTACGTGAACTACACCATGTACAGTTCTCTCAGCAGCATAGGTAAAATCAAACTTATCGGCCTCAAAATCGTCCGGCAGACTGGTAAACCAGGCAGGCTGCTGCTCTCTGTAGGTCCTCACTTCTGCCTGAGGCTCAGCTAACCTGGTATATGCAAATACTGCAACCATTCCGGCGATAATTGCAATTACAAGATGTATCAGAATATTTTTAATTTTCATAACTATGATTTTTTAATGTAACACTCATTCCTTTTCACATGTTCCCTTTTATAAAGAACTCAATTATTTGCCTTATTGATATAATGATCAGATATTGATCATTTTTTATTTATTTTACATTCATATACACAAAAATAGTGCCTTTGGTTCACAACATGTCACAGAGACGGGTTAAAATATATTAAAATGAGACTCAAATTCTCAAAGTACCATGGAAACGGGAATGATTTCATAATTATCGACAACAGGGATAAACTGTTTCCTTCAGAAAACCATCTTCTGGTAAACAGAATGTGCCACAGGCACTTCGGTATAGGAGCCGATGGATTGATGCTTCTGGAAAAATCTGACGAATATGATTTCCAAATGGTATATTTCAATGCTGACGGAAAAGAGGGGAGCATGTGCGGTAATGGCGGGAGATGTATTGTTAGTTTTGCTGCAAAACTGGAGTTAATTACGAAATCTGCCATTTTTTCAGGATCAGACGGTTTACATAAGGCTGAAATTGATGCCCGGGAAATGGTTCGCCTGAAGATGGTGGATGTCAATCGAATCGAAAGAGATGGTAAAGCGTATATAATAGATACAGGGTCTCCCCATTATGTAATATTCAAAGATGAAATAGGCGGGATGGATGTGTACTTCGAAGGAAGGAAAGTCAGATACAGTGAAAAATATAGAGAGAAAGGAATAAATGTTAATTTTGTTAAAAAAGAGACTGACCGTATACTGATAAGAACTTATGAGAGAGGGGTTGAAAATGAAACATTTGCATGTGGCACCGGATCGGTTGCCGCAGCAATAGCCTCCGTCATTGATGGCTTTGATGATACCGGCAATATCAGGGTTGAAACCAAAGGGGGTATCCTTAAAGTTACATTCAGGAAAACAGGAATCACATCATTCAGTGATATCTGGCTCACCGGCCCTGTCCGGCACATTTTTGATGGTATAGCAGATACAGGTAATTTTTCTGACTAACTGTTTATGACGATAAAAAACCATGTCTGCGGTATTACTGAACTCTAAGCCTTCAATGCTATCATTCTTACCACACTGGCCGGTCCCTTGTGAAAAAGGCCCTCATCAAGTTCAATGTTTTTTTTATAAAGGGTTTCTATTTCAAGACCGTTAAAATCAGACTGCAAATCTGATAGTTCATATAACATCTCCCGGTCCCGCGGTCCCCCCGACCCGTATCTCAACTGATCTCCTGAAAAAGCTTCTATAAGGAAGAAGCCCCCGGTTTTAAGTGAACTTACCAACTTTCGGTGAATATATGACCTGTTGCTTTTATGAAAATGAACATGTACAAGTGCAATGGCATCATACATTTCCTCTTCAAGTTCATGAAATTCTATATCTGCAACCAGGTAATCGATGCTTACGCCTACTCTTCTGGCCAGCTCAAGTGCTTTTTTCCTTGCATTGAGACTGAAATCAAAAGCATCTACCTCCCACCCCCTGTTGGCAGCATATACAGCATTTCTGCCTTCTCCTTCGGCGGGCAGCAGGATCCTGCCGGGTTGTACTCCATCAATAAATGTTTTGAAAAAAAGGTTCGGATGTACACCATATACATAATCCTCTCTTTTAAACCTCTCTTCCCAGAATTCTCTCATCAGAATAAAGATATTACCTTTGTATGATTACAGACATTTACCATGGATTTCCGAATAAAAAGCTAATTACCGGGAATGGCCTGTCATAAAATGTCCCAAAATTATAAAATATTGGCCAAACTCCCATGTATCAGTAGGGTTAAAAGAGTAAAATATGATAAAGTACCCTTCCGGAATAACAAACAATCTCCTGAAACCAGTCATCTATGGTGCAGAAAGCAATCGGGCTTCGTTCACTGCCGGAATGAATTTCAACGTCACTTTAAAAATTCTGAAATCAGGCAACCAGGTAGCTGCAGAGGGGAGCTTTGCCACGGCACTGACATTTTATTCATGGGTCAGAAAACAGGTCAATGCAAGACATCCGGTTTCTGATTACACCTCATCAAGAAGGAACAGGAAATTGATGAATGAATACACAAACAGAATACTGGTGAGGGTAATTAATCACCGGGTTGATTTGAGCCATGCACCCGATAATAGATGGTTGGAGGAATTTTATCCGGACAACAGCAATTTTCTGATGTCGCTGCCTGATTTTTTAGGCATGAACGGTGCACGGCAATGGTATGAAAAAGGGATTACCTATAATGTGCTTGGAGAAACTATTCATCCATTCTACGGGGTTTATTTCCCGACGAGGACCGAACATCTTACCCTGTTCAGCAACTGGCTGTCAACCAGGAAGGAGGATTTCGGTTGTGCTGTTGATATCGGAACAGGATGCGGAATTCTTTCACTGCTGATGGCAAAATGTGGAATTAAAGATATTTATGCCACCGACATAAACCCGAATGCCGTTTACAGCACAATCATGGAAACAGAAAGACACAGCTTTGGCAGTAAAATAAGAGCTGAGCAGGGATCTCTGTTCGGGTCAATAAAGAAGTTCAGTGGATTAACGGTGTTTAACCCGCCATGGATACCGGGCGAACCCAATAATTTAATGGACAGGGGTATTTATTATGAAAAGGGCTTTTTTGAAAATTTCATCAGACAGGCAGATCTCAGAATGCAACCTGAAAGTACACTGGCAATCATTTTTTCAAATTTTGCAATTGAGGCGGGAATAACAGACATTAATCCAATTGAAGAAATTGCCGGAATGAATAAAAATTTCATCATTGAAGACAAATTAACGCATCCGGTAACAGAGAGATCCCCCAAAGGCACAAAATCATGGGTTAACCGGATAAGGGAGAATGAGGTAACAGAGCTGTGGATTTTGAAAAAGGGTGGCTAACGTGAGCTATCTATGTAGGACAAAAGTATTTCTGCCATATCCCTGTCGTTTCTTAACCGCGGAACCTTATTCTGCCCTCCTAGTTTTCCGATGGAGCTCATATACCTTTTAAAACTGTCAGGCGGCAATTTCCTGACTATTAAAGGCGAAATTATCCGGCCCTTTACAAGGTAGTCATAATATGAATTCTTTTGGCGCATGAGCATATCCAGTTCTTTGCTGAACTGCTCCATTGAGGAAGGGATATTTGAAAATTCGATAAACCATTCATGACATGGCTTTCCCTCAGGATTATCAACAAGCGGGGCAACAGTAAACTCGGTTATCCCGGCACCTGTCCTGCTGCAGGCTTCAACTATGGCGGAGTCAGCTTCTTCAGCTATTATATGTTCTCCAAAGGCCGAAATATAATGGCTGACCCGACCGGTTACGGTCACCCGATAAGGATTGGTAGAGGTAAACCTTACCGTGTCACCAATACTATAACCCCACATGCCTGCATTCGTATTTAGTATAATTGCATAATTCACTCCGGTGCGCACTTCTTCAAGGGGTATTCTCTCCGGTTCATCATCATTTATCCTTTCGACCTCAATGAACTCATAAAAAATACCTGAATCAGGAATCAGAAGCAGTCCCTCGCCCGGAAACCGGTCCTGAAATGCAATAAAACCCTCTGATGCCGGAAACGTCTCAAGAGAATCAATCTCAGCTCCTATAAGATTGCTGAACTTTCGCTTATACGGATCAAAGTTAACTCCTCCATACACGTAAAGTCCAAGCTCCGGGTACAAGTCAATGATTCGCTTTTTACCCGAACGTTCCAGGAGCTGTTTAAAATACATCTCCACCCAGGGAGGAATACCACTAATAAGACTCATGTTTTCATTAACAGTCTGGTCGACAATTGCGTCAAGCTTTTCTACCCAGTCTTCTATACAATTAACATCCCAGGATGGTAACTGGTTCTTCTTAAGATACCCTGGTACATGGTGATTGACGATTCCTGACAACCGGCCGGCAGGTATGCCGTTTTCATTATCCAGACGGGGACTCCCGGAGAGGAATATATATTTACCGTTTAAAAATCCGGTCCTGCCGGTTCTGTATATATAATTAAGAAGGGCAATCCGTGTTGAATTAATGTGGTTCGGTATGGAGTCCCTTGTGATTGGAATATGTTTTCCTCCAGATGTTGTACCGGAGGTCATAGCAAAATACAAGGGACGGCCCGGCCACAGAATATCAGGTTCACCGAGCCTTACACGCCCTATATAAGCCCTGAATGATTCGTAACCACGCACGGGAACATGCTTTTTGAAATCATCATAAGACCTTATACTACTGAATGAATGATCATTCCCAAATACCGTATTTCGCCCTTTCTTAATGAGCCCATCAAAAACTTTCCATTGCAACTTCGCGGCACCTCTTTCCCAGGATTTAATTTTCCGCGCATATACTTTAGAAGCAATTTTTGCAGATAACCCTAGTAAACTCATATTTAAATCATTTTGAATTTGTTTCAGTAACGGTTTCACCATACCCGGTCTCAATCAAAATACTTATCAGTTCCCTGTAAACCTCAATTCCTTTTTCAATATTATCAATCGGAATTCTTTCATCAACATTGTGGATGGTTTCAAGCAGATGAACAGGCATAAACACAGGGAGAATTCCGTAAGTAGGAATACCCTTCTGCCTGAAATAATTATTGTCATTGCTTGCCGGTGCTAGTATGGGAATGACACCCGATCCCGGGTATACCTTGTGAATTGCTTCCTTCATATAATGATAAAACTCATCTGTCGGGGTTGGCGGTGCATTAAGCCCTTCCTTGATAACTCTTACCTCCACATTTTCATTCACCAGCAGCCTTTTTACCTTATTTATGAATTCTTCTGTATCTGTTTCCGGTAATAACCTGCAGTCAAGTATGGCAGTAATCTCCTGGGGTATCTGGTTGGGAGGGCTTTCAGGTGTACTTATGCCAGTGATGGTAACTGTGTTTGTAATCAGTGAGTAGATTATATCTTCCCTCTTCATGGCCGGGACCACCAAAGGCCTGAAAAACCGGAGATTTCTCAGAGCCAGTCCCCGAAAACCTCCCTCAATCCTCCCAAGCTCGTAAAACATATTCCTGGTAGATTCAGAAAACCTTATCCTCCGGTTTCTTTCGGAAAGTCTTTGCAGTGCTTCTATCTTATCCTTCACCACATAGCTGGCTGGAGGTACCGCCCCATGTCCGCTGGTATTCATTTTCAGGCTTAATTCAAGCCACAGACTTCTTTTAAAGGCTACAGAAATCCCGAAAAGCTCACGATCAGGATGTCGGTGAAGCACGCCCGGAACACCTGAACCACCTTCACCATATACAACTACTGGATTAAGTCTTTCGAGGAACTTATCAACAATTATTCGCGCACCAGTTTCGCCCCCGGTCTCCTCACCTGAAACAGATAGCATGGTTACATTAAAAGGCAGGCCGGATTCACCTGCTGTTTCAAGAAAATATTCAATGCCAAGCAGCTGCATGACGCCCATCCCTTTATTATCTATTGCCCCCCTGCCCCAGACCATTCCATCGGCGATAGTGCCGGAAAAGGGAGGATATGTATAATTCCCGTTACCACCGGCCGGAACAACATCAATATGATTCAGAAAAACAATATTCGGTTTACCGCTTTCAAGCGGGTAAAGAGATGCCGTAAAATTAAAACTGGCCGGCTCATCTGTTAGTATTTCAACATGAAAGCCCTTTTGCCTTGCAACAGTTGAAAAATATAACCCTGCCATTCTCTCATTCCCTGTAACAGACTGGTGTCTTATATACTGACTCAGCAACCTTGCCGGATAAGGTACACTGTCACTTTCAAAACTCAACTCAGCAGCCCGGCTGGTGATAAAAAGAAACAAAAGAAATAACGAAAGACTGTATTTTAACATAATACAAAAATATAATAATACTTTGCATTTACATTGAAATCATGCGACCTGACCCTGTCAAAGGTTTGAAAAAAAATTATTATCCCAGATCATAATTAACAAGCAGCTTTTTCTGAGAATGGAATTCAATTCACCAAAAAAATAATTCTTTAATCCGGTTATTCCCGATCCAAAAAGTATACCAAACGTATATACAACTAATTATCGACAATAATATGCTATGCTATG
>SKND01000080.1 GCA_007120695.1 Bacteroidales bacterium
CATACTGCAGCCCAATGGCGGCATATGATAAATCAATCAATAAAACAGGTGGAAACTACAGGATAAATTTCCTTCTGCAGCAAATTACTCAATACTGCTGCGAAGTGAAGTGACCAGGCGTGTAAGCTCATCGAGACAAAAGTTACCGGCATCATAGACAAGGTCAGACTGCCGGTACCAGCCTTCCCTGCCGGCCAGCAGTTTTCTCACATGATTCTTGAGATCATCTCCCTGCATTCCGGCAACAAGCGGTCTTGCTGAATGCTCACCAGAAAGCCTGCCGGCAAGAAGTGCAGGAGAAAGTTTCAGATATATTGTAATACCGGCCGATTTCATTTTTTTCATATTGTCATGAAAACAGGGAGTTCCTCCGCCACAGGCAACGACCAACTTCTTTCGTTCAAGCAGGCTTTCAAGAACCGCTGTCTCGGCGCGCCTGAAATAATCCTCACCCTTTCTGGCAAATATCTCGGTAATTGGCAGACCCTCCTGCTCCTCTACAAGCATATCCAGGTCGGCGAAGTTATATAGCAAATTTTCAGCCAGCTGCCGGCCGGTTGTTGTTTTACCGCTGCCCATGAATCCAATCAGGAATACAGGCACACCATAAGGTTTATTGAGAGTCTTTATCTCTTTCATCATTATCAGTCCGACCAGTCAGGGCTGCCGTTTTGGTCTGTATAGGTTGAAGTCACAATTTATCAGAGTTCAAGCCTCATCTGTTTGTTGTCCGGCTCATCAAGTTCGAATGGTTCATCATTTTGTTCTGCGTCCGATCCGTCAGATGGTTTTACAAGTGGCTCGAGCTCAGAAACAAGTGACACCTCATATTTGGTCAGTCTTTTACCCCTTGCCTTGTAACTTTTCACACCGATAAAATCAGCTACCTCTATTATTTCACTAATCCTGTCTTTATTCCTGCCCCCAAACTTCAGTTCGAGTCTCGGATACTCAACCTCCGAAAGACGGACAAGTTTTGAGTTCTCATGATCGCCTATGAAACTGGTAAGCTTTTCCACATGGTCAAATGTAAAACGCTTGAGATAATGGTACTCCTTCGCCCCGTCATAGTATACCGCCGAAAAAACCTTATTGTAGCGGTATTTCTCAAGCAATATAATATCTTCTTCAAAATGGTTGGAAATATCAAAGCCTGAAAGGCGGAATTTCCCCGAACGCGTAACGACGAGCAGGCGGTCATCGGTATTGAACTCACCAAGGTATCTTCCCCTGGCATCAGCATTCAGACGGTTAATATCTTCATCAAACCAGATTCTTGCCCCACCCAGGGTAGATTCACCCTTCTCTTTAAGAACGATCTTGTGTACAGCATGCCTGGTAAGAATATTTCCGACTGAGTTCTTTCCCTTTATTGCAAGTTCTCCGAATTCCAGTTCAAAAACCAGATTTTTGAGCCTGGGCTTGGGTTTAAGGTAAACCTTAACCACTTCGGCTTCTCCGTTTGGATTGGAACTGAAATAGATAATTTTTGAATTCTTTGTGCCCCTGGTAATATTATACTCCCTGTCCCGCGTCAGTCCCTTCACGGCAGCCCTTTTCATCAAGTATGCACCACTGAGTCCGTCACGGTAAACAATATTGTAGATTGTCCGTTTGTCATTCTTCCTGAAAACGTCAATATGGATGATATTCTTTCCTACAAAAAGCTTATCCGCCACCCGGGTGATCATATAGGTTCCATCCTGCCGGAATACAATAATATCATCAATATCTGAACAGTCGCAAACATACTCATCCTTTTTCAATGCTGTTCCAGCAAAGCCTTCTGAACGGTTAACATAGAGTTTCTCATTGGCCACCACAACCTTGCTGGCCTCGATTGTATCAAAATTACGGATCTCGGTTTTTCTTTCCCTGCCTTTCCCGTATTTCTTCTTTATCTGCCTGAAGTAATTAATGGCGAAAGTCGTAAGGTTTTCAAGATGATTTTTAACCTCCTCTATCTCCGCTTCCACATTTTTGATATGCTCATCTGCCTTTTTATTGTCGTATTTGGAGATTCTCTTGATCTTTATCTCGGTGAGCTTTATGATATCATCGCGGGTTACTTCTCTTAACAGCTGTTTCTTGTATGGTTCAAGTTCCCTGTCAATAGTCTCAAGAACCGACTCCCATGTTTCACAATCTTCAATACTCAGGTAGATCCTGTTTTCGATAAATATCTTTTCAAGCGACGACATATGCCAGTCCTCGTCCAGCTCTCCCAGCCTTATCTCCAGCTCTGTCTTAAGGAGCCTTACAGTATGATCAGTACTTATCCTGAGCATCTCCTTAACCCCAAGGAACCGCGGCTTATCATCTTCGATAACACATGAATTGGGAGATATCGGCACCTCACAGTCGGTAAAGGCATAGAGCGCATCAATAGTCTTGTCGGGCGAAATACCAGGAGCCAGATGAACAAGAATCTCCACTTTGTCGGCCGTGTTATCATCTATCTTCCTTATCTTGATCTTGCCTTTTTCATTAGCCTTAAGAATTGAATCTATAACAGATCCGGTGTTTTTGCTGAAAGGAATATCATTTATTACCAGCGTTTTCTTGTCCAGTTTGGATATCCTTGCCCTGACCCTGACACTGCCGCCCCTTAAACCGTCGTTGTAGCGCGAGCATTCGGCCATCCCTCCTCCGGGAAAGTCAGGAAACAATTCAAAATCCTTACCCTGCAGGCAGGCAACGGAGGCATCCAAAAGCTCATTGAAATTGTGAGGCAGAACTTTTGAAGCAAGTCCAACTGCAATTCCCTCCACCCCCTGTGCCAGCAATAGCGGAAACTTCACCGGCAGGGTTACAGGTTCTTTATTGCGGCCATCATAGGAAAGCTTCCATTTTGTGGTTTTCGGATTGAACACCACCTCCAGGGCAAAGGCCGAAAGCCGGGCCTCGATATACCTTGAAGCTGCTGCCCCGTCGCCGGTAAGAAGGTTGCCCCAGTTACCCTGGGTCTCAACAAGCAGATCCTTCTGGCCAAGCTGGACAAGAGCATCGCCTATGGATACATCTCCATGCGGGTGATACTGCATGGTATACCCGATAATGTTTGCAACCTTGTTGAAACGCCCGTCGTCCAGCCTTTTCATTGCATGGAGTATCCTGCGGTGTACCGGTTTCAATCCGTCATGCAGGTGCGGTACAGCACGCTCAAGGATGACATAGGAGGCATAATCAAGAAACCAGTCCTTGTACATACCGGAGAGATGAATGATCCTTGGAAAATCATTCTCCCGGGTTTTTCCATTATTATCGACGGGATCCTCCCCGTTCTGTCCATTTATTTTTTCCGGTTCTTCCATTTATTTCCCATACTACTTTCAGACCTGTTCCAGCGGAACAACATCTTCATCCACTCTGAGGTTTTCTATAATAAAATCCTGTCTTTCGGGACTGTTCTTCCCCATATAGAAAGCAAGCATATCAGCAACCATATCTTCTTTTTTAAGCTGCACCGGCTCAAGCCGCACATCCTTGCCTATAAAATGCTTGAACTCATCAGGCGATATCTCACCTAACCCCTTAAATCTTGTTATCTCCGCTTTCCCCTTCAGCTTCCGGACCGACTTTTCCTTTTCCGATTCGGAATAGCAGTAAAAAGTCTGATTTTTGTCCCTTACCCTGAAAAGCGGGGTTTGCAGAATATAGAGGTGCCCGTTCTTTATCAGATCCGGGAAAAACTGAAGGAAAAAGGTTATCAGCAGTAACCTGATGTGCATGCCGTCAACATCGGCATCAGTAGCTATTACCACATTGTTGTACCTCAGCTCCTCTATCCCGTCTTCTATATTGAGGGCAGCCTGAAGAAGGTTGAACTCTTCATTCTCATATACAATCTTTTTTGTAAGGCCAAAAGTGTTAAGCGGTTTTCCCTTGAGGCTGAATACGGCCTGTGTATTAACATCCCGGGATTTGGTAATTGAACCACTTGCCGAATCGCCCTCGGTAATGAATATTGTGGTCTCAAGGCGTCTTTCGTCGTTGGTGTTCCAGTGAGACCTGCAATCCCTCAGCTTCTTGTTGTGCAGGTTGGCTTTCTTTGCTCTTTCACGGGCTATTTTCCTTATTCCGGATATGGCCTTTCTCTCTTTTTCAGATTCAATGATCCTTGAAAGCAGGATTTCTGCTGTTTCGGAATGCTTGTGAAGGTAATTATCCAGGTTGGTGCGCAGAAAATCCATTATGAAATTTCTTACTGTAGGGCCTTGCGGACCGATTTCCCTGGAGCCCAGCTTGGTTTTGGTTTGCGATTCAAAAACCGGCTCCTCAACTTTAATACTCACGGCTGCAATAACAGACGTCCTTATATCTGAAGCATCAAAATCCTTCTTGTAAAAATCCCTTATTACCTTTACAAAAGACTCTTTGAAAGCTACCAGGTGGGTGCCGCCCTGGCTTGTATTCTGGCCGTTTACAAAGCTGTAATACTCCTCACCGTATTGCTTTCCATGGGTGATTGCCACCTCAATATCCTCACCGCGGAGGTGAATTATCGGGTATAGTCCGGGCGAACTCATATTCTCCTCGAGCAGATCAAGCAAGCCATTCTTAGACTGGAACT
The DNA here is from genome assembly GCA_007120695.1 of Bacteroidales bacterium. GTDB lineage: Bacteria > Bacteroidota > Bacteroidia > Bacteroidales > PUMT01 > PXAP01. Next base: position 4,574 of record SKND01000080.1, read on the forward strand.
TTTTACCATTAAACAGTATGGTCAGCCCTGCGTTGAGGTAGACATAGTTCCGCAGCATCTTTTCAAGATATTCAGGAATAAAACGGAACTTACCAAATATCTCGTTATCGGGAGTAAAAACAACTTTTGTACCGTTGGTCTCACCATTTGCGGGAAGTTTCTGCTCTTCTATCAGATCACCTCTTGCAAATTCTGCCAGCCGGCCCTCCTTCTCCCTGAAGGACTGGATGATAAATTGTGATGAAAGAGCATTTACAGCTTTAATACCTACCCCGTTCAGACCAACGGTTTTTTTAAAAACACGCGAATCATACTTGGCCCCGGTATTCATTTTTGATGCAACATCAACAATCTTGCCCAGTGGCACACCCCTTCCATAATCCCTGATGGTGACCTCCTTCTCATTTAAACCAATCTCAATGGTCTTGCCAAACCCCATCATATACTCATCCACCGAATTGTCAAGCACCTCCTTTATAAGCAGGTAAATCCCGTCATCCATCGATGAGCCGTCCCCCAGCTTCCCTATATACATACCCGGTCTTTTACGGATATGCTCTTTCCAGTCGAGGGTCCGAATGGTGTCTTCTGAATATATTGCAGTCATTATTCCATAAATTTCTGCAAATATATATAAAAGAAGGGTGGTGTGTGAATTTGTTTATCAACAACGAATCAACAGGCAGTTTGCCGTTCCGGGCATCAGGCAAAAGAAGTTGATATTCTCAGCAACCCCATCTGCTTCATAAGTACCATGGCATTCATCTGGCTTGTAACCCCATCCCTGAGAATGTAATCAAAATATATCTTCTCTCCGGCTATCTCAACATCAAAGCATTTATTTATAATCCTGCCCTGAAAATTATTCTCCAGCTCGGTAAGTAACAGATCATGTGTTGCCACTATCCCTGTCGCCCCCATCTTCAGCATCTGTTCCAGGAGTGCCACAGATCCCTTTTGTTTGTCGGTATTGTTGGTGCCCTTGAGAATCTCGTCAAGAAGTACGAAAACCCTGGCACCGTTAGCAATCCTTTCAATTAAATTTTTCAGCCTTTTCAGTTCGGCATAGAAATATGATTCATTCCTGCTCAATGAGTCGTTGGTACGCATACTTGACCATACCTCCATAATTCTGAACCTGAATTCTCCGGCGCAGACGGGAGCCCCTGCCATAGCCATTATGAGGGCCATGCCGGCAGTACGCAAAAAAGTACTTTTACCCGCCATATTTGCTCCGGTAATTATTACAAACCTGCCGTCGTCTTCAATAATCAGGTCATTGCAAACCCGCTCCTTTTCAGGTATCAGCGGGTGACCCAGGCAAACAGCTTCGATCACCGGCCCTTCTGTCAGGGGACAGGGAAATGCAAATCCGGGATTATTAAAGGTAAATACCCCAAAACTGGTATATGCATCCATACGGGCAACGCTGTCCAGCCATACAGGTAAATTTTTCCTGTGTTTGCGGTTCCATCTTTCAAGAAAGAGAACGCAGTTGATATCCCATAAAAAAAGACCGTTGAGCAGCACAGCAGCAATAATGTTAAGCCTGTTGTCAAATGCGTTAACAATATTCGACAGCTTTTTTATGTGATCAGATGGCGACATCCCTTCGCATCTAAGGTATCTCTGGACAGACTTAAGCATGGGTGCATTAAAATCATTATCCTGTATTATATTCAGTAATTTCCCGTATTTCTTCAGGCTGCTGAGTCTCCGTGTTACAAGTGAGTGTATCTCATTGATCCTCTTATTTAACAAACCGGTCAAAACAAGCTGGAACAGAAACAGCACCGTGAATCCGTAAAACGGAAGTATACCTGCCAGCACAAGGCCAAGGACACCAATTGTTAACAGCGGCAATATTCCTGATGCAAAAACGACACCTCTGTTTCTGGTGAAACGGGACGGGGAATTGACAAATCTCAACAACTGGAACCTGTCCTCATGCTCCTCCATATACATTTTCCCGGTGGCAATAAAATGCTGACAAAACTCCTGTTTCTCCCCCAGCTCACTGAAGGCTTTCTGTCTTCGCCTTATAACAGCGGGCTGCACGGAAGGATGCAGGAGCATTTCGGCCAGTGTATCTTTACCTTTCGGGGTAACACACCGGTTCATTACATTGAAAAAAGAATCAGGGCCGAATATATCAAGGTCATACGAAAACGGGTGACCGGTATCGATATAATCCCGTCCATCATCAAATGAGCTGAAGTTGCCCCTGATAGCTTCAATTTCGTTCTGGTTGATCTCAATCAGGCAGGACAGGTAATGGCCTTTTTTCTCAATTGAATTGAACCTTTTAACAAAATAAAGAAAAAGAGAAAAAAGCAATACAAAAAGTAACCCGGCCAGAACCGGGATGTCATTGATAAAAATCAGCGGAGCAAAGATCAGCAGGATGAATGTGGCCAGCCTGAGAACAACATAAAATTTCTGATTTTTATTATTTGCTCTTAGTTTGTCCGAGTATTCTGCATACTGTCTCTTATAGAATGAGAGCCTGTTTTTGTCTGACATTTTAGTGCTTTCCTGTTCATTCAGTAATAAGTTAACGAAGATAGTCAATTATTCTGATGTTTTTTATCAGCCTCCTTTTTACGAAGATCCTCAAGGGCAGATAACATGATCTCACGCACTTTGTTGCCCAGTTCCCTCGAATCAATTCCTTCATATTCGACGGGCATAACGGGATCCAGAACTCTCACATTTATCGGGGTTGTTTTTGTTATCACGAAGCCCTTTTTGGGCAATGACTCCCCGGTGCCATCGAGCACTACCGGCAGGACAGGGCATTTCATCTGAAGCGCCAGCCTGAAGGCTCCATCTTTGAAATTCCTTATATTACCGTCAGTAGAACGGGTCCCTTCGGGAAAAATCATTATTGAACTGCCCTTTTCAATATGCCGCCGGCAATCTCTTATCATCCTTACAAAACTCTTTCTGCTGGCCCTGTCAATCGTAACATACCTGTTAAGCAACATATTCCAGCCCACGAAAGGTATGTAGAGATTCTCCTTTTTTGAAACCCATTTGAAATGGAAAAAGAGGGAGTGAATAACAAGTATATCAAGCATCGACTGGTGGTTGGACACTGCAACATAAACCTGTGAAGGATCGATTTTTTCCCTCCCCTCAACCCTCATGGGCCAGAAGGGATTAAGCCATAAATATAATGAACCCCACCAGCATGAATACATATGCTGCAGCCGCAGGTTCCTGTCAAAGGGAAAGGTAAACAGCCATAATACCAGGGCTCCCAGAAATATTATTATGCTTGACAGTGCAAGAAACAGCCAGAACAGTATGGAGAAAATCACATAGAACATATTCAGTAATTACAGTTAAATCATTAAAACAGACAAAAATAGGCTTTTTTGTATTTAAGATAATCTAACCGGTTCATTTTTTGTTTAAAAATTATAACGGCGACTATTGAAACAGGTCAGCACTTTGTATATATTTACACTGAATTCACCAATTCATTTTCCTTATGCGTATTCCAGTAACCAGAAAAGAGAACCGGTTCCTCCCTGATCCGCGCAGGGTGATCATCAGGTATTTCGATAACGGACCCGATCGCACCATAGCTCTTATAGAAAGGGTCCTTGCCATGTCTGATCAGGAGGCTGACCTGGCCCTGATACATACACTCAGGGAGTTTTCTAAAAGACACAGGAAAATTACCAATATATTCATCAACAATTTCTCCAGGGTAAAGGACCAGATGGAATCATGGAACATCCCTTTTAAGGGTCTTTCGGAGGACAAAAAACTGTTGATAGGAGCTTATTTCTCTATGGAATATTCAATTGAATCGGCTGCCTTCTTTAACCCTTCAATGATTGAGTCGCCCGATCAGTCGGGCCTGGAAAAGGGATGCAAACGAATAATTGTAAGCTTCAGAGCCACGGGAGAGGGCCATATCTCATCAATAGTTTTTCATTCGGGAGTAATAGACGCCGAAGGAGGACTGCATTTTGAAAAATCAGGACGGTACATAGAAGAGGCTGAAATGG
>SKND01000379.1 GCA_007120695.1 Bacteroidales bacterium
AGGACTATTTCTATACTTGTTGCTTCTGCACTCATTATACTTCTGATAGCCTGCCTTAATTTCATAAACCTCAGCACGGCACAGGCACTTCGCAGGGTAAGGGAGGTAGGAATCCGGAAAGTTTTTGGTGCCTTGAGAAAACAACTGATTACCCAGCATCTTGGTGAATCAATGCTACTTGTTGTATTTGCAATGGTTCTGGCATTGGTACTTGCTGAGGTTGCATCGCCGCTATTAACCCATTTCTCGGGAAAAACTATAAATATATATTCCCATAATCTCCTGGTTATGATTATTGTATTACCCATTATTATTATGGGTGTCGGTATAGGAGCGGGTTGGTATCCTGCCTTCTTCCTGTCGGGATTTAATCCTTCCTCGGTTTTTAAGAAGGCGGGCCACAGTTCTTCAGGGAAAGCAGGGTTTAGAAATGTTCTTTCATTTTTTCAATTCACAATTCTTCAATTGCTTGCCATTTCCACAGTAATAGTATTTCTTCAGCTTCAATATATCAAAACAAAAGAGCTGGGATTTAATCCTGACAATTTGTTAATTACCCGGATAAATACACCCAACCTTGGAGGGAATCACGAATTACTGAAACAGAAGCTTCTGGAAAAACCTTCCGTTCAGGCCGTTTCTGCCCATTCGTTTATTCTCGGGCATACCATTCTTGCCCGGGATTTTGTGCTTGAGGGTACTACTGAGGCACAAAATATTGCCTATATGACGGTTGATGAAAGCTTTTTTGACACATACCAGATTGAGCTGGAACAGGGCAGGGTGTTCCGAAATCCGTTAGAAAATGAGGGGGGGTATGTCATAGTTAATGAAGCCTTTGTCAATAATTTTGGATACGATGACCCTATAGGACGAAAAATATTTCTGCCCAACCACCCAATATATCAGGAAAATACCATAACAGGGGTGGTGAGCAACTTTAATTACAGTTCTCTGCATAGAGATATTGAAGCCATAGTTTTTCTTACATGGCACGATCCGTTAAACCATCTTACAATCAGAATCAATTCAGATGATACTCCCCGGGCTTTGTCTGATATAAGAAATGTGTGGTCAGAAGTGGCCGGGGAGGAACCATTCAACTACAAGTTTATTGATGACACATTAGAAGAGCTATATATTAGCGATAACCGGTTCGGTAGTATACTTGGGGTTTTTACCCTTATGGCTATTTTAATTGCCTGTGCCGGGCTTGTGGGGCTAACTCTTTTTATTTCACAAAGCAGGCAGCGTGAAATTGCAATCAGGCGGGTTCTTGGCGCATCTACACCCAGGGTTATCTTAATTTCACTCGGGTTTACAAAGTGGATTATCTTATCATCTCTCATATCCTGGCCCTTATCCTGGTATTTATCAGAAAACTGGTTAAATTCATTTGCCTACCGGATACAGATACCCTTGTGGCCCTTTATTGGTGCAACTCTATTTGCAATAGCAATTTCAGCAGGTATAACATTATTCAACATATTCAGAGTGGCGAATCAAAATCCTTCAATAGTACTTAAAGACGAGTAATAATAGGATGCGTACCGTCACAGGTACGACATTAAATTGATTTAATATGCAGCTTAGACTAAGATTATTCATCTCCTTGATTGTTATTGCCGCTATACATGCGGGATGCAACGAAAGATACAGTCATCCTGAATACGCCAGGATTATTGATGATATCAGGAAGCCTACTATTGAAAAGGCAGAAAGATATCTTGATGAGGGTCCGGAGACTGTTACTATGGCTTACAATATCCCGGAATATATCGACATATACCTCTCACTTCCCTCAGATCCGGATCATCCTGAAGTGATCCGGAACCTGCCTGTGCGGCATCCCGTCATCTGGATGGACATGGAGTGATGTTTGGTTGAGGCTTCCGTTGGCGCGGGAGAAGCTTTTTAACAAAATGTTCTGTGGGATTTATGTTCCTGGAAATTTTTGTAACATTGCGATGGTGTTGATACCGTCAATGGGATTCAACAGGAGGACTGAAAAGATCCAGATATCGACCTTACTCCAGGTTTATCAGCACAGGAGTTTCAGAATGAAATATTATTGGAACGAGCTAAGGAATTTGTTATGGAAGGTAAACGATGGTTTGTTCTTTTAAGAACGGGACAGCTCTTGAAGTTATACGGTCTTCTGGACCAATAAAAGCAAATATAGAGGAAAAGCATCTTAGGTGGCCTGTTCCAATATGAGCTAAATTAAAAAAACTTAACCCATGAATCCCCATGTTACCGTATAACACAAAAAGACATGAATTTCACATCGGGAAAGTATTGCCAAATGAACAGTTTATTGCATGTGAAATCGACCGAAGGTCAATAAAACAGGGGGATTCATCGGAATTGAAAAGCAGAATATCCGGATCATGAATTATTAACACATTGTTAAACAGATTGCTAACTATACTTTATAGAGATGAAAAATTGCGTTCTTGCTTTGGTTCTATTTCTAATAAACTCAACATTTCTTAGTAATAGCCAGAATTATTCGCTGAACCAGAATGCCCCTGAGTTTGTTTATCAGTCATCAAGGGAAATTCCGGTTGAGAAATTTGTGGATGTTGTCGTTATAGGAGGTACTTTGCCGGCTGTTGCAGCTGCAGTTGCAGCTTCAGAAAGTGGGGCCAGGGTATTTTTGATAGCTTCACGACCCTATCTGGGAGAGGATTTGTGTGCAACTCTTCGGTTAAAAGCCGATAAAAATACTTTCTTTAAAACTGAACTTGACAACAGGTTATTTAACTCCCATCTTAAGCCCACACCTTTAGATGTGAAAGCTACCCTCAATTATGCACTTCTGAATTCCGGAGTTGAATTTGTTTTTGGGTCTTACCCCACTGACGTTTTATGGGACAGAAACGGAAATCCTGCAGGAATTGTCATTTCAAACAGAGCCGGCAGGCAGGCCATAATAGCTAAAACAATTATTGATGCTACTGACCGCGCATGGGTTGCAAGGATGGCAGGAGCTGAAGCGAAGTCATGGAACGGATCTGCCATTTCATTTGAAAGAACAATAGTAAAGCCGGCCATTGATAACAGTAATGGCTTTATGTCCAGCAAGACTCTTGAAATCTCTATGCCGGACCTTAGCTTTTTGTCTTTTGCACGGGCGGAGCAAGTTGCACGTGAATTAACTTATGTGGATGGTCAGCTGCGTGCGTCCGAATCGATGTTTCACGTTCCTCCTGATCCTATAGTTTGTAAAAAGAATGATTTGAATTGGGATGATATAACTGAACCTGATATTATTGAACATTTTCAACCTCAGGGGATTGAAAGGATGTATGTCTTAAGTGGCAGTGCAGGATTATCCCGTCAACTGGCAGGGTCCTTGCTTCAGCCGGGTGCAATGACAGAAATCGGCGAATTTATCGGCAATAATGCTGCAATTAAGGCTAAATCATTTCTTTTTCCTGATAGTGTATATTTCGATAATAGGCATCCTGTTAACAGCATTGCTCCTGTGGGCGATATTCATGAATTATTAACCGGGTTCAGGCCAATCGAAAAACAATCCCATACTGTTGTTTCACCGCCCACCGAAGTTGAGGTGATGGGTAAATATGATATTGTTGTTATTGGCGGAGGTACTTCCGGGGCTCCTGCAACCATTGCTGCTGCCAGAGAGGGTGCAAAGGTTCTTGTTGTGGAATATCTTGAAGGGTTGGGAGGTACAGGCACACTGGGGCTCATTGGCAGGCCCTGGTATGGAAGAGATGTTGGTTTTGCTGCCGAAGTACCCTTCCCATCTGATAATATTGAGCCAAAAATGGAATGGTACCGTGCAGAGATAACCAATGCCGGTGGTGAAATTATGCTTGGTGCAATTGGTTGTGGAGCCTATGTTGTTGGAAACAGGGTGAAAGGTGCTGTAATCTCTACACCTGAAGGACGTTTCGCTGTTCTTGCCGAAGTGGTGATTGATGCTACGGGGTCGGGGGATATGGCAATTGCAGCCGGAGCTTCATACATGTATGGCGAAACCGAGAACCATGACATTGCCCTTCAGGGGTCTGGGTTACCCTCAAGACCACTAAGAGGAAGTTACCTGAATACTGACTATCTTTTAGTTGATGAGGTTGATATGGTTGATGTCTGGAGAACTTTTGTCTCTGTTCAGATAACCAAAAACAAAGAAAGTTTTTTTGATGCGGGTACCATGATTCACAATCGTGAAAGACGCCGGGTAATCGGAGATCATATAATGACTTATCTTGACCAGATAGCTGAGAGGACATATCCTGATGCTGTAGTATTGTCAGGTAGTAATTATGATTCTCACGGCTACACAAGTTCCCCGTTTTTTGCTTTATTACCGCATGATGAAAAATCCAGAAAGGCAAACCACCCGGCACCCGGGGGAACATGTTATACTCCATATCGTTGTTTTTCACCAAAAGGACTGGATGGTATTCTGGTGATAGGATTAGGCATAAGCATGGAACGCGATGCATCAGCAATGGTACGTATGCAATTTGATATGGCAAACCAGGGTTACGCCGCTGGTGTTGCCGCAACTATGGCTGTATCTTCCGGAGTAACACCCAGGAACATTAACGTCAGAGAACTGCAGAGACATCTGGTAAATATCGGAAACCTTCCGTCTGAAGTTCTTAAACATGAAGACTCATTTCCTTTATCTTTGGTAGAGATTGAGAATGCAGTGCAGGATTATGGCAACGCAACTAATCCGGAATCTTCCGGGAAGCCCCTTGCAATTATACTTACACATCAGGAAGCTGCTTTGCCAATAATAATTGAAGCTTATCATAACGCAGATGGTCAGACCAAGCTTCTTTATGCACAGCTTTTAGCCATTTGCGGGAGTAATGAAGGACTATCGACACTTTTGGCAGCACTTCAGGATATAAATGAATGGGAAGAGAAAATATTTCAGGGGTTTATGGCTGATTATGCTCATCTGCCAACACCTACTGATGCTGTTATTCTGGCCGCAAGTTATACAGGTGATACGTCAGTTCTGCCTGAACTTATAAGGCTGGTCGATATGCTTGATGCTGACGTTACACTCTCACATCACCGGACATTGGCGCTTGCCCTTGAAAGACTAGCTCATTCTGATGCAGCCGGGCCTTTGGCTAATTTATTGAAAAGACCAGGTATGAGTGGACATGTTATGATTGACCTGGAGGATGCTTTAACTGAGTTAAAAAATGATGGCAGGTTTCCGGGAGGCAGAGCGCCCCTTGAAAAACGAACCAGGGCATTGCGTGAAATCATGCTGGCCCGTGCTCTTTACCGGTGCGGTGATTTTGATGGATTAGGAAAGACTATTTTGGAAGAATATCAAAAAGATATGCAGGGGTTATTTGCTCGTCATGCTAATATTATCCTTAGTGAATAGCATCGTTAAAAGGAATATTAATAAAACAAGTAATAAATGATTAATTACGAAAAGAAGAAGTTTTCTGAAGACTACAGCTCTTGGTTCTGTTAGTATAAGCATGTACCCGTTATATGCCTGTGATTCGCGGATTGGCCGGTTTACCAGCGGGAAATATTGCATTCAGTCCGCTTCAGATATTCCTGTAATTGCGGAACCTACAAGTTTATGTTTGACATTCATGAAGACGTATCAGGCGACCTGGGCAAAAAACTCTTTGGGAGCGGTTCTGTTTTATCACCTATGTATGTTAAAACCACGCTTGAGAAGGAGCTGATAGATAATAATGTCAGGTTTCTTTTTAATTATTCCACCACTTGATAAGCTCCAAGGCTTATCTGCACAGGCCCTATTAAACCCGACGGTACGGGCTCCTTTTCACCCAGGTGCTCCCATTTCCACGACACGAATGCCTTTCTTCCCGTAGGGCTATCCCGCCCCTCTTTCACCCAGTCTGGAATCCTTGACAATCCCATCCCCCGGGCAGTTGATCCCGTGTTGGTGGTCCACTCAGAATCATCGGGCAACTTCTGGTCACCGATTATTCGGTTGACCCACAGATTGGCAACCTCAACACGGACTAGGTTCTCGCCTTCCTTAAGGTGTTCAGAAATATCCATCCGGTAAGGTCTCTTCCAAAGCAAACCCGCCGACTGGTCATTTACGAACACTTCTGCTGTAACTTCCACCTGACCAAGATCCAAAATTGCCAGGGCTTCCGCTGCAACATCATCAACATGAATCGTATTTTCATAAATAATTGTGCCTGAGAAATACCTGACAAGGTCATTATTGTGTTTCGAGATGTCTATAAGCTGATCAAATATCATATTGTCAGGAGCCCCATTCCCATCAAATGATACTTCCCATGGTGTGTCAAAGCTTTTGGCTTCAGCCTCTACAAAAACGTTTCGTTCATTTGATGATTCCTTCTGCAATGAACTACAAAAAACAACAAAAACTGAACCGGCTTCTTCAAAATGCAATGTCACCTGCATCCGTCCATCAGGCAACTTTTGATAATCAGAGGCATAAACAATAGCTCCCGTTTCAGGATCCCAAAGTTCAGGCTGCTTGTCGCTGACCCTGAATATGGCATTGATGCTCTTTGGTTGTTCATGCTGATTGCTTACAAAATACACATTCGTTTTGTCAGTGCGACGATGAATGACCTCAACACCTTGTCCTGCCATAAAAGCCGGCCCAAACGCATCTTGATCTCCAATCAGCTCAAATTCAAAATCAGGTAATAGATTGATGTCTTGCAATGCTTCTAAAACAGCCTCTCCTGCGTATATCATCCCCTTGCCCAACTCCCGTTTGGAGACTCCTTCACCATCACTACCTCCCCATATCTGGGTGGTGAGCAATGCCAGTTCGTCGGTGGTTTTTTCCAGGTTGGCAAGGCCAGGTAACCTCGAAGGAGGCGAGGCCACCACAATGGCACCTTTCTCTATCAGTCGTTTCAGGGTTCTTAGCACATGCGGACGAACACTTTCGAGATCGTTTACTACCAAAAGAGAATATTCCAATCCGTTAGGCAACACAAGTTTATTATCCTTAACCTTCAACTTCTCTAAAATATCCACATTGCAATAGTTATAGTCGTACCCAAATGGTATCGCCGGCCGAAGACTTTCTCTTGCCTGTGGCCCGGCAGGTGCATCTTCTCCGGGATAGAACAATATGTCATTATGAGGCATCCCCTGTTGCAACATATATTGGCAACGTGCCAGGTACTCAAACCATCCCTTAGAATGTGCCCACCAGGTATTTTTTCTATTAAAGCGAGACCCATAAGTACCCAGTCCCAGACCGGGTAGCTGGTCATATGGACAATGGGTGTATGTATGCAACCAGAATTGATTGATTCCCTTGGTCATATACCAATCGCCTTGTGCTTTTATACTACGCGGGTGGGTTTCAAATATCCCGTCTGGCGGGCCGGTAAATGCTTCAGAGCCTACGAGCTTCCGGTTGTAAATATGAGCAGTTGAAGAAGCCAGCTTTTCAGTCCCACCATGCTGTGCGCTCCTGAAAGCCCAGAACTCGTTGGCAGGAAAGTCTATGAACTCCATGGTTGCAAAATCATCGGTATTGCCAAAATTACCATACCCTTCAGCACCAAACGTTAACCCGTTTTTATGGGCTAACTCCTGAAAGCGCCCGTAGTAATTCTCATTGATTAAATCGCTGATAAGCTTGCGATAATCCCACAAAAACTGCTCTGTTTCATCGATACTTCCGATGACCCTGCCGGCAATGGCAGGCAGGTATTGCTTCAGGTCGTACCCAACCCTGTTTATAAAGATATCCTCAAACCCTTTTGTCCAGTTTTGATGACCTGCCTCATAGCTGTCGATGATTACCAATGAGATGGCTCTGTCACCAATCTCCTCTCCGGCTTCAACCATTTGCATCACTGATTCCTGCCAGTGGATATCCACAGCATCGGCCGACATTTTATTCACCTCCAGACCCTTACCCCCTTCAGGAGCCGGATGGTTAGACCGTCCGGTAGGTTGATAACCGACTCGCAGGATGGTCCATTGACCTTCTGGGACATCCCACTGCAAGTTTCCATGCTGATCCAATAAATCAGTGAGGTCGATGATGCGATCCATATCAACCACCTCATATTCAGGAGCCACTTTTGTATCTCTGGCATAGGCTGACATTTTTTGAAATCCAGCTTTGCGCCACCAATTGTGAATTCGGAAGGGGTTTCCTTCGGATTCTCCCCGGGGAGTTGGAAAGGCAAGTATGGCTAGATCTGCATAATATCCATCCATATAGTCGCGGGGCATGTAATACCTCTGATTGACAAAAGGATCGCGTGTCATATCCCGTTCCAAACCCAAAACAGGTTGGGGTGTTGTTAATCCGTCGGCAAACTGTGTACCCCCATCTAACTGGATTTCAGCCCAAACTACCTCCATCATAGAGTTTTCAGGTGTGTTCCACGGGCCGCCCGAAGTCGACCATCCTGGACCGTTCATAATGCCCATAGTCAAGCCAAGTCTTTTGGCCTCCTTCTGGCCGTTACATGCCAGAAGGGCCAAAATAAATAATGCATAAATAAAATGTTTCATAATCAAGTTTGTAAAATATTAATGTTGTGAAATCATTTCTTTATATAAATCTTTG
>SKND01000027.1 GCA_007120695.1 Bacteroidales bacterium
ACAATACCTTCTCCGTAACATTCAGGGCATTTGCTGGTAATTGTTTTCCCTTCACCGCCGCACGAGGGGCAGGTAGAAGTGGACTGCATCTGACCAAGGAATGTGTTTGAGATCCTTGTTACCTGTCCCGTGCCGTGGCATGTTGAGCAGTTACTGAATGCACTTCCGTTGCTGGCACCGGTTCCGTCACAGGGTTTACAGGCAATATACTTGTTTACCTTGATCTTTTTCTCAACTCCGTGGGCAATATCCTTAAGATTGAGTTTTACCTTAACCCTCAGATTGGACCCTTTATTTACCCTTCGTCCCCTGGTGCCACCTGAAAAGCCTCCGAATCCACCGAAACCGCCACCGAAAATATCGCCAAAGTGACTGAAGATATCCTCCATAGTCATTCCGCCTCCGCCGAATCCGCCTGCTCCACTTTCAACTCCGGCATGTCCGTATTGATCGTACCTGGCTCTTTTCTGCTCGTTTCCAAGTATCTCGTATGCCTGGGCTGCCTCTTTGAATTTTTCTTCTGCGGAAGGATCGCCTGGATTTTTATCGGGATGGTACTGTAATGCTTTTTTCCTGTAGGCAGATTTGATTTCTGCCTGGGTAGCATTTCGTTTTAGATCAAGAATTTCGTAATAATCTTTTTTCGCCATTACTGCTAATATCTTTTTGGGCTTTTTATGTTTTGCCTTTACTCACCTACAACTACTTTGGCGTATCTTATGACCTTGTCATGAAGCATATATCCCTTCAGGATAACATCTGCAATTTTACCCTTCTCTTTCTTTGAGGAGACCGGGATTTTAGTTACAGCTTCATGAAGATCGGTATCAAACTCATTACCGAGTGCCGGAACCTCCTTTACCCCTTTCTGTTTCAGGAATTCCCTGAGCTTACCGTGGATAAGTTCAACACCCTTCTTTAATGCCCCGGCATCTTCAGAATTATTCATCGAATCAACAGCCCGGTCAAAATCGTCTATCACAGGAAGTAGTCCTGTAATAAAATCTTCACCAGCCAGCTTTGTAAGTTCCGCTTTTTCCCTGAGAGTCCTCTTCCTGTAGTTATCAAATTCTGCCGCAAGTCTGAGATACTTATTCTCACTGGCCTGGAGCTTCTCTTCGAGGACTGTAACAGTGTCATCAGTGTCCTGTTCAGTATCCCCGGCTTCCTGCCCCGCTTCTGCATTTACCTGATCGGAGGAAATGTCATCCTGTTCGGATCCCTCATCCCCATCCGGAAATAGCGACTCTTCTTCTTTGCTGTGATTTTCCTTTTGATCTGAGTTCTTGTTGTTTTCATCTTCAGCATGCGTGCTTACGGATTTTTTCCCACTTTTTTCCTGGTGCATGCCTTTTTTCTTTTTCACCATAATTATTGAACGTTATAGATATATTATTTGACTGATGAACCTACTGCCAAACAAATACCGGACCATAACGGGCAGACCGACATTTTGACATGCCGGTATTTACCACATGATCCGGGGAGATGTTTCATGTAAATCAGGACAGACTCTAACTAGTCTCTGTTTATAAAGTCAGTGTCTGGACAGGCACTGACTACTCTTTAAGATAACCGTAAAGTGCCTCCGATATCAGTTCACCTCTGAGGTTTCTGGCAACAATGACACCATCGCCGTCAATTAGGAAACTTGCCGGAATGCCCCTGACCTGGTACATTGCGGCAGGAACCGAATTCCATCCGTTAAGGTCACTTACATGTGTCTCCCAATCAAGCCTGTCATCATCTATGCCACTCAACCATGCATCGCGGTTGTTATCGAGCGAAACGGAATAGAAGGTAAATCCGCTGCCGTTCATAAACTCCTTGTCCCTGAACTGGTGCCAGGCTGCCACTTTATAAGGATTTCCCCTTCTGCAGGGTCCGCACCAGGAGGCCCAGAAATCAATAAGCACCATCTGTCCGCGAAGTGATGAAAGCGAAATGTTTTCTCCATCAGGCGATTCAAATTCCATCTCCGGGGCAGTATCCCCTATGTCAATTCCAGTATGGTTTGTCGGCTCAACGGATGTTTCCATGACCGGATTCATATCTGCTTTTGTCCGGTTCTGGTTGTATAGCCAGAATAACAGTATTATTATAAGTACTGCACCACCGGTGATTTTTATTATTCTCATAGTAATATATTCAATATTATAAAACCGTAAAGTTAAGGATTTAAAAATTATGGTAGTCGTTTGATGCTTGCACCTATCGCATTGAGTCTTTCGTCAATCCTCTCATATCCACGGTCTATCTGGTCGATATTGTTAATGATACTGGTGCCTTCGGCCGACAAGGCGGCAATCAGCAGGGCCACCCCTGCTCTTATGTCGGGAGATACCATATTTGTACCCCGCAACCGGAACTGTTTATTCAGTCCTATTACAGTCGCCCTGTGCGGGTCACAAAGAATTATCTGCGCTCCCATATCCATGAGCTTGTCGACAAAGAATAAGCGGCTTTCAAACATTTTCTGGTGTATCAGTACGCTTCCCTTGGCCTGTGTTGCCACCACCAGAAACACACTGAGCAGGTCGGGTGTCAGTCCGGGCCAGATCGCATCTGCAATAGTCATTATCGAGCCGTCAATATAAGTCTCTATCTCATAGTTTGACTGGGCCGGGATGAAAATATCGTCATTTAGTCTTTCAAGTTTGATTCCCAGCCTCCTGAATGCTTCAGGGATGATCCCCAGGTTATCATATGATACATTTTTGATAGTGATCTCAGAACCGGTCATTGCTGCCATACCAATAAAACTACCTATTTCAATCATGTCAGGCAGGACAGTATGCTCTGTTCCTCCAAGTTCATTTACCCCGTCAATGGTAAGCAGGTTGGATCCGACACCGCTGATCTTTGCGCCCATCCTGTTAAGCATCTTGCATAGCTGCTGCAGATAGGGCTCGCAGGCTGCATTGTAAATAGTAGTGGTTCCTTTTGCCAGAACAGCAGCCATGACGATGTTGGCGGTACCTGTTACCGATGCCTCATCAAGCAGCATGTAACAACCCTTAAGATTCTTCCCCTTTACCCGGTAAAAATCTTCTTTTACATTATATTCAAATTCAGCTCCCAGTTTTATGAATCCTGTGAAGTGGGTATCCAGTCTGCGTCTCCCGATCTTATCACCTCCCGGCTTTGGCATATATGCCTTTCCGAACCTTGCAAGAAGGGGGCCTATGATCATGACCGATCCGCGCAATCCTGATGCCCTGACCCTGAAATCTTCAGTCAGCAGGTACTCCGGGTCCACCCTGTCTGCATTAAATTCATAATCTCCCGGACCTTTTTTGCCGACCGTAACTCCAAGCTGTCTTAGCAGCTCGATAAGCCGCATCACATCCAGTATTTCGGGGATGTTCCTTATAACAACCTTCTCAGATGTCAGCAGGGTTGCTGAAATAATCTGTAGTGCCTCATTTTTGGCACCCTGGGCAGTCAGTTCACCTCTCAGGGGATGACCTCCAATAATCTCGAATGAAGCCATAATCTAATTAATATGAGTTATAACTAAACATCACACCGAATGAGGTGTGATGTGGGTCATGGCACTTTTGCGCCCTGCATATCTCTAACGCTGGCCGTGTCTCGGATTGAATTTCCGGGGCGATTTCTTCTTCTTGGCCCTGGAAAGGATCTCTCTGGACTCGGACAGTTTTATCTCCCCTCCCGTGTCAATCAGTCCGCCCGAAAGTTGCTTCAGGTCGTTAAAAATTACCTCATCGGTTACCTGCCCCCTGTTCCAGGTCAGGTAACATTTTTTCATGTGGTTGGCAATCATATGTATCAGGGCTTCTTTTTTTTCTCCCTCCTCAAAATTAGTGGCTGCCTTAATCATCTGTTCCAGGAGCCTGCCATAATGCTTGTACCGGATGGGGTAATTGTTATACGGCACCGGTTTTGGTTTCTCCGTAAGGGTAGACAGTTTCGGCGGATCATAGGGGGAGTCGATATCCAGGGTAAAGTCCGATATGATGGCAAGATGATCCCATAGTTTATGTTTAAAATCATTAATATCTCTGAGATGGGGATTCATATTTCCCATAATTGAGATAATTGTACGGGCCGCCTTGTTACGTATTTCGCGGTCTTCTATGGTTGAAATATGCTTTACCATTTTATGGATGTTCCTTCCATATTCGGGAATTGCCATTTTCTCCCTCTCCGTGTTGTAATCGTATGTCAGTAGTTTGCTCTCTTCTTCCATTATTAAAATATTGTTCGTATCTTTATTATATCTGCAAAATTACTAAATATCTGATTAAAAAAAGGTTTTTGCCTGCTAATTTGTCTTTTGCACTGTCCGGACATTGTTTCGCCAGGCTTCGCAGGCAGATTTTATGGACTTATCACTTTAAGTTTTGCAAATTTTAAAAGTAACTGTTTATTTCCAGCTCCCGCAAAATGCACGGTGGCTTTTGTATTTGGCGGAATACCCTCTATGTTCAATATTTCTCCCCTGCCGAAACGGGCATGTTCAACCGTCATTCCAGCCACCAGATTTTTTTCGTTGGAACTGATTATGTTTCCGTTTTCTGCACCTGAGGGTCCTTTTTTGTTTCCCGTACTATCAAGACGGATCAGGTTTCCTTTATGCAAAGGCTCCGGATTTGCCTTTACCCCCTGATTGCCTTTTAACGGGCCACCTGATATCCTGCTTGCCTTACCCTCCGGGAAAGGGCTTCTTCGCCTGAAAGATTTGTTATGTTCGCGGTATGATTCAAGTGAGCCGGATCTATCGCTCATTTCTGTTTCTTCAAATTCCAGATATTGAGGGTCTATTTCAGCAAGAAACCGGCTGGGCTTGCATAATGCAGGAACACCCCATCTGTAGCGGGATTGTGAGTGTGTAAGGGTAGCTGAAGATTCAGCCCTGGTGAGAGCCACATAAAACAGTCTCCTTTCTTCCTCCAGCTCAGGCAGTGATGCCGCTGCAAAATGATTTGGAAACAGCTCCTCCTCCAGTCCGCCAATAAACACATGTCTGAATTCCAGTCCCTTTGCCGAATGTATTGTCATAAGAGTGACCTTGTTGCGGTCGTCTGGTTTTTCTGTATCGGCATCGGTAAGAAGGGATACATTCTGCAGGAATGCTGCAAGTGTAGAGCTTTCTGCCAGTTCCTCCTGCCGGCTGGTAAACTCCTTTACACCGTTCAGTAACTCCTGGATATTTTCATATTTTGAGATATTTTCGGGAGATTTGGGGTCGAAAAGGTCTTTAAGCATTCCTGAAGCAGAGGCAATATGACTGGCCAGCTGCCAGGCATCTTCTTGTACTGCCTTCTTTGAAAAACCTTCCAGCATATGCGCAAATTCTGCCAGTTTTCTGGTAGTTCCGCGGTTAATACCCAGCAGCAACTGGTAATTCTGGATGTTCACGACAATATCCCACGGATTCAGTTCATTTTCATTACAGTATCTGGTAATTTTGTCGGTTGTAGTCTTGCCAATACCCCGGGCAGGATAATTGATTATCCTGTATAAGGCTTCCTGATCACGGTTGTTGACTGCAAGCCGGCAATAGGCCAGCAGATCTTTTATCTCCTTTCTCTGGTAGAACGAGAGGCTTCCATAAACTTTGTAAGGTATTCCCCTACGCCGCATCACCTCTTCGAAGATCCTGGATTGTGCATTTGTTCTGTACAGAATAGCGAAATCCTCAAAATTGCATCCTGTTGCAGTTTTTTTCTCTTCGATGCATCTTGCTACCATTGCGCCTTCTTCATGATCTGTGGAACATTCGATAACCCTGACCTTCTCACCGGTTTCATTTGCCGACCATACTTTTTTCCGGATCTGTCCCTTGTTTTTTATGATCAGGCTGTTGGCCGCATCTACGATGGTTTTGGTTGACCGGTAGTTCTGTTCCAGCTTAAAGATCCTGTACTGGGGGTAATCCTTTTTGAAGTTCAGTATGTTTTCAATCCGCGCTCCCCTGAATGAATAGATACTCTGGGCATCGTCACCCACCACACTAAGGTTTTTGTGTTTGGCAGCCAGCTTTGATACTATCAGGTACTGTGCATAATTGGTATCCTGGTATTCATCAACAAGGATATAACGGAAATTATCCTGATATTTTGCAAGTACTTCGGGATGATCTCTCAGGAGAATATTTGTGTTCAGCAGAAGATCGTCAAAGTCCATTGCATCGGCAGCGTGGCACCTTTTCTGGTAAAGCCTGAAGATTTCTGCTATCCTGGGTTTCCTGTTCCTTGTGTCTTCAGCTACCAGTGAGGCGTTTGAGGCGTAGGCTCCTGCACTTATCAGATTGTTTCTTACAAATGATATTCTTCCCAGAACTTCGTTAGGTTTGTAAATCTGTTCATCAAGCCTGAGTTCCCTGATAATAGTCTTGATCACACTTCTTGAATCCTGGGTGTCGTATATGCTGAAATTTGAGGAGAAACCGGTGTATTGTGATTCCATTCTTAAGATCCTGGAAAAAACCGAATGAAAAGTTCCCATCCACAGATGCCTCGATTTTGAATATCCGACCAGATTGCCTATACGCTCTTTCATTTGGGCCGCAGCCTTATTGGTAAACGTAAGGGCAAGTATGTTTGCTGCAGGGATACCCTGCTCCATCAGCCATGCTATCCTGTATGTAAGTACCCTGGTTTTGCCTGAACCTGCTCCCGCAATGATCAGTCCCGGACCGTCTATCTCTTTTACGGCCTCTTGTTGTATCTCATTCAGATCTTTTAAAAAATCACTCACGATTTAAGTTCTATAGGTTTGTTATACGGTTGTTCCGGACTGGCCTGAGAGACTATAGGTTTCCGGGTTTATATCCCCTGTTTCTGCCGGTTTAATAAAAAAGGAATTTGTTTGCGCCGGGTGATGTAAAGAACCGTAAAATTACCCTCTTACTTTTGTTTCTCCAAGATAAGCTTTCATCATTTTATCAACATGAGGTTGTTTGCAAAAGAATTGATATTTTTGAAGGAGTAAAAGTTGACACATATATGCAGCAACTATTGAAGGTTGGAGTCAGAAGTCTGGCGATTATGGTTTTTGCCTTTTGTGCAATGACATTGCCATCAATTGCGCAGGTATCATCATCAGGGTACTCTTTGGTTGTAACCACCGGATATGAGACAGTTTATCCAGATACAACACATAGAGACAATATCTATATTTTCTGTCATGAGAGCGGAAACCTTTCTGCCTCCCTGGCAGATGTTCCAGGCGAACTGACTTTTGAGTGGTTTCAGTACGATTCATTGCAGAACACCTTTGTCTCCTATTCGGGTCCGGAAACAGGCAGCAGTTCATCGGTTAACGGACTTGGTAATGGTGGATACCGCGCCAGGATTACCAACGGCGACGGACTGGATACCCTTTTTATGGCATGGATCTTTATAAATAACCCGTCTGCATCTGCTAACGTTGTAAGGCACGATTGCCAGGTAATCGACCTTCTTGGAGAGGTTGTAGCGGAGGACTTTATATATTTTAATCCATTGACATCCGGCAGGTATGTTCTGACAGATGAACCTGCCTTTAGCTGGGAAGCTGATCCCTTTGTTCCTGTGGCATCCCGCCCTGATCCGCGTGTATGGAATCCCCCGCCTGTTGAGACTTCCTATACTCTTACGGCGCTTTACCTGTCGTGTACAGCGAAGAATACCATTATTGAAGACCCTGTTGCAACCCGTGCCGGGTTTGAGTTTGAGCCGGGTGAGGGTGAAGCGCCGCTGGAGGTAATGTTTGATGCCGGCAAGTCACTGAATGCATCTGAATACCAGTGGTATTTTGACTATCGTACAGGTGATCTGGATACTGAACCGCCCGACGATACAACTCCTGATCCGCAATATACATATTATATCCCCGGTGAATATGACATTACCCTTCGCACTGTTAACGGACTGTGTGATGATGTTTTTACCCACCCTGAGCCGGTCAGGGTATTCCCATCTGAGCTTGAGGTTCCGAATGTTTTTTCTCCAGACGGAGATGGTGATAGCGATGTTTTCCAGGTCAGGGCCGTTTCTATGCGGGATTTCAGGGGAATAATATATAACCGCAACGGCAGGAAAGTGTTTGAATGGTCCGACCCGTCTGAGAGCTGGGATGGAACGGCTGCCGGTGGAGGGATTGCCTCACCAGGCACATATTTTTATGTGATAACCGGCCTGGGGTGGGATGACAGGGAGTATGAGTTTACCGGTCCGCTCTACATATACAGAGGAAGATAGCCTGCTGCATGTATGCCTTGTTTTCAATACACAATAACAATGTTGTGGTTTTATCCTATCATGATAAAATGCCGGCAAATTTTTATGCTAATGCCTTAAAGGATTACAATTTTAAACAGTTGCAATTATTATGGAGTACGAAAAGTTTCGGGGATTGGTAGCGGCACCATTTGCGCCGATGAAAGATGATGGTAAGCTCAATATGGGCCTGATCGAAAAATATTTCAGGTTTTTGGATTATAATGGCGTTAGCGGTGTGTTTATC
>SKND01000297.1 GCA_007120695.1 Bacteroidales bacterium
AACAACGTCAAGCTGGAAACGGTTTTCTGACAGTATCAGGTTATGATGCTGAGAATGTATGTCAACAAGTCCTGTTCCCAGCTCCTTAAGCACATTGAGGTTAACAGGCGTATCATTTATAAAGGCCCGCGACTTCCCCGACTCGTTAATCTCCCGTCTGATAATTGTATTCTCCTCATAATCAAGCTCATTATCTGAAAAAAAGCCGGCAAGGTCATACCCGGAGATATTGAACTCTCCTTCCACAATGCATTTCCGGGTTTTATCCTGGAGCACGGAAGTGTCGGCCCGCTGACCAAGTATGAGAGACATGGCGCCCAGTAATATCGATTTGCCTGATCCCGTTTCGCCGGTAATAATTGAAAGCCCGGACAGAAAGTTTATATCCAGTTCGTCTATAAGGGCATAATTGCTTACTGACAGTTTACGGAGCATAAATCTATACCGGTTTAATATCCATTAAAATTAAACATTTTTTTTTAGCACTGCGGCTCTCCTGTTCCAATTTACATAATAAAACTGAAATTCCCAACCTGCCGGGCAGCCGGAATGCGTTCAACTTTCGGGCCTGCCTGATCAGCATAAACATTTTGGCGGCCGGAGGGTTACTGTAGTCTGATAACTACTGCTGGATTCTCTGGTATTTGGGTGTGTTTGCCGGATCGACCTCTCTAAGCAATGCCGTTACCCTGCGGGCCTCATCAGGATTGCTTTCGGAAAAAACATTGATCATCTCATCCGATTTAGCATCCATAACAACCTGCAGCAGATGCATAAAGGGATCAGGCTTCTCCCTGAATATCTTCTGCAGCAGGTAGAGGCTTTCGGCTATCTCGGCGCGGGCCTCAGCAGGACGCTCACTCATCCGATCCAGTCCGAGACGGTGATACCTGTAACTGAATTCTCTTACCGGAGCGTATTTGGAATCTCTCAGGTTGGAGACAAGCCAGTACCGGTTCCTGTTGCCTTCAAATGATTTCCAGCCTCTTTCGCTTGCATTTTGTGCATTTGTAACAATCGCCTCAGCTTTCTGGAAAAATTCCGTGCCCCCGTTAATCGAAAAAGAGTCGTAATCGAGGCCGATAATGATGTATGCATAGAAGGCCAGAATTGATGTTAGGTTGGAGAGATGCTGATTTTCGCTGAATTCAAGAGTCTCATGCTCTGTATAACGGAAATGGAGGTTATTGTCCATGTAATTGAAAAGGACAGTGTTATATGATGAATTGAATACCGGCCTCCTGGACTGGATCTGGATTGTACCCCTGAACTCATCAGATGATATTTCATCTGTAAGGTTTATCATTATATTGGCCTCAATCCGCTCCTGGCTGTTGAAAACATGGTCTGTCCAGCTCCGGCCGTTCATGAACTCATAGATGGCCCTTTGCAGAGTGGTGAATTTCTGCTTGTTGGTACCCTGTATCTGGTTGGTGATAACCTGAACATTGCACCTGAGCTCCTGGGCATCAACAGATAGTACCGAAGTAATTAACAAGATCAAAATAACCGGAATTCTCCTCATAGCCAAATATTTTAAAATTCCCTGATCACGGCCGGGGAATTAGGGTTTAACTGCAATTGTATTTTCGCAAGGTCTTCACTTCATCAAAGTTGACAGATGATTAACAATATCAGCAGCCACTTCCCGCTTGGTTTTCAGTGCATAATCGATAACCGATCCGTCACGTCCTATTATGCTTATCCTGTTTGTATCAAGGTGAAAACCCGCTCCCTTTTCTTTCAATGAGTTTAAAACGATAAAATCAAGGTTTTTGTTATGCAGCTTTTTTTGGGCATTTGCCTTTTCATTATCTGTTTCGAGTGCAAATCCTGCCAGGATCTGCCCTTTTTGCCTGATCTTTCCAAGCTCCCTGAGGATATCAACCGTTGGCTGCATCTCAAGGTACAATCCCCCGCTGCCTCTCTTAATCTTTTTTTCCTGCCGCAAAACAGGAGTATAATCTGCTACGGCAGCAGCCATGACACATGCATTGCATTCAGGAAACCATTTGAGACACTCGGCGAGCATTTCTGAGGCCGGCCCGACATTTACAACATTTATCCTGGTGTGCCGTACATCAACCGATACAGGACCGCTGACCAGGATAACTTCTGCTCCGCGGCCAGCAAGCTCACGGGCTATTGCATAACCCATCTTTCCTGACGAATGGTTACCTATATACCTGACCGGGTCAATGGACTCATGTGTGGGACCTGCCGTCACAAGGATCTTTTTTCCCAGCATATCATGAAACCTGTCGGCTTCTGAGCCTGATCCCTGTGGGTCGAAAAATGAGATCAGCATTCTGACAATCATCTCAGGTTCTTCCATCCTGCCCTTCCCGCTCAGCCCGCTGGCCAGCTCACCGCTGGAGGGTTCAATTATGACATCCCCTCTTTCACGGAGGATATCCATATTTTTCAGTGTCGCCGGATGACTGAACATATCAAGATCCATAGCAGGGGCAATCATAACGGGACATCTGGCCGACAGGTAGGTAGTAAGCAGGAGGTTTTCACATACCCCGTGTGCCATCTTTGCCATAGTATTTGCACTGGCTGGAGCAATAAGCATAAGATCAGCCCAGATACCCAGGTCAACATGTGAGTTCCAGTAGCCGTCATCATATGAGAAAAATTCGCTCAGAACGGTGTTCCGCGAAAGCGTGGCAAGTGTAACGGGAGTGATAAACTCTTTGGCCAGGGGGGTCATAATAACCTTTACAGTTGCCCCCTCCTTAACAAGTAATCTTATTAGAACCGCTGATTTATATGCAGCTATGCTTCCTGTAATGCCAAGTATTATCTTTTTGCCCTCAAGTTGCATATTGCATCAGGATTTATCAGCTTTCCAGTTTCGTGGGGTTACGATAATATATCTCGTCCTCTACAAACTCTTCCATTGCAAGCAAAGCAGGTTTGGGAAGGCGTTCATAAAACCTTGATATCTCAATTTGCTCGCGGTTTTCAAATACCTCTTCGAGATTATCTGTATAGTATGCAAACTCTTCAAGCTTACGGCTCAGTTCTTCTTTCATCTCAACGCTGATCTGGTTTGCCCTTTTGGCAACGATCATAATTGCCTCATAGAGGTTACCGGTATCTGTATCCAGCCCGGAAATATCGCGTGTAATGGTAGTTACGGGCGCCTTCGATTTTTTATAATCCATAGTTGTAAAATTGGTATTCTATTTATCGTATTAATAATCCTGGGTAATATCATCAAATCCGGTTGACGGGTAGTTGTCCAGAATGCGCAGTGACCTGCTCAGATAATTGTCGGCTTCGTTTCGGTACTGACTTTCAGGAAACTCCTCAATAAAGGCATAATACTCTTCCAGAGTGTTCTCAAAGCGTTCGAGTTGCCTTTCGGGGACGGACCTGTCGGCAAGCAGGAAACTTGACTTCAGTATCAGGAACATTATCTCCTCCCGATGCCTTGTTTCAGGAAAATCTATAAGGCTGTTCCTGAATGCAATGATTGCCGCCTGGTAATCATCCATATCATAATAAAGCCTGGCACTCTGGAAAGATTTCTCAAGCAGTTTATTTCTCATTTCATCAATCAGGGAGCGGGCTTCATCAACCTTGTCACTTTGAGGGTAACGGGTAATAAAAAGGGTGAACTGATCTATCGCCCGGTAAGTGGTAGTCTGGTCAAGAGTTGGCCTTGGAGACAGCCGGTAATTACAATATGCTCTCATAAAGGCAGCCTCCTCGACATGTTCGCTGTTCGGGAAATCCCTCACAAAATTGTCAAAATAATGTGCTGCAAGAATGAAGTCACCCCTGTGATAATAACAATATGCAAGAGTAAAGCTCAGTTCGGCTGCTCTCTGTGTGCCACGGTAAACAGGCAGAATTTGCTCTATCAGGGTTGCCGACCTTACATAATCCTCATCTTCAAAATACTCCATGGCAACCTCCAGCTTTTTCTGAAAATCATCACTTTTCAGAAGCTTTTCATACTCACTGCAGGAGACAAAAAATAAAAGAGTTACAATAACTGATATTCGATAAACAAATGCTGTTTTGAACATTCTCTAAAATTAATTTATTCAGCCAAAGCCGCCAGAATAATATTCTTAATTATTTCAAAATACTCACAATACCTTTTATATTAGCCGGAATCTGCAAAAGTAACAATTTTTCAAATAAAGTAATAAGGTATATCTTACTAATTTCCAATTAAAATTTTATTAGTGTCTCTCCGGACACCCGGATCCGCTGAAGCCAATTTATAATTTTGTTATATATTTGAAGTCTGCACATGAAACGCAAAAAAAAAACATTTATTTTGCAATCAATTTGCAATAACAGAATCGATAAATAAACCTTAAAAAACAGTTGCCGTGGATATATTTGACAAGATTAAACAGAATATGGGGCCTATAGGGCAGTATATGAAAGAAGCTCACGGATATTTTACATTTCCCAAGCTGGAAGGAGAAATTGGAACCCGGATGAAATTCAGGGATAAAGAGGTGCTGGTCTGGAGCCTCAACAATTATCTGGGACTTGCTAATCACCCCGAAGTACGGAAGGCCGATGCCGAAGCTGCCGCACAATATGGAATGGCATACCCCATGGGTGCCAGGATGATGTCGGGTCAGACCAGCCAGCACGAGGAGCTTGAGCGGCAACTGGCAGAATTTCAGGGCAAGGAAGATGCCTACCTTCTTAATTACGGATACCAGGGAATGGTTTCAATTATTGACTCTCTTGTCGGACGGAATGATGTGATAGTTTACGATTCAGAGTCGCATGCATGTATCCTTGACGGACTGAGGCTCCATTTCGGAAAAAGATTTGTGTTTCCGCACAATAATATGGAGAACTGCGAAAAACAGCTGCAAAGGGCTGTAAAACTGGCAGAAAAGCAAAATGGAGGGGTGCTGGTAATTACCGAGGGGGTTTTCGGTATGTCGGGCGATCTGGGCAAGCTTGACCAGATTGTGAAGCTCAGGAACAAGTACCCTTTCCGGCTGCTGGTTGATGATGCCCACGGTTTTGGAACCATGGGAAAAACAGGCGCGGGAGTGGCAGAGCATCTTGGCGTTCAGGACGAAGTGGATGTCTATTTCGGAACCTTTGCAAAAGCAATGGCAGGTATAGGCGGATTTGTGGCGGGCAATGAACTGGTTATCAATTACCTGCGTTATAACATGCGCTCGCAGATTTTCGCCAAATCACTGCCCATGCCGATGGTCATAGGAGCCATGAAGAGGCTGGAACTCCTGAAAACCCGTCATGAGCTAAGGGAAGATCTCTGGAAAGTTGTTAATGCCCTACAGAAGGGGTTGGTGGACAAGGGATTTAATATAGGAAATACGGAATCTCCGGTTACACCTGTCTTTCTGTCCGGCAGTGTACCGGAAGGGACAAATATAGCTCTTGACCTGAGGGAGAACTACGGTATATTCTGTTCGCTAGTCGGTTACCCGGTGGTACCGAGGGGAGTTCTCCTTATCCGGCTTATACCGACAGCAGTTCACACCCTTGAAGATGTAGACTATACCGTAAATGCATTCGCTGAGGTGGCAGAAAAACTGAAGGCCGGAAAGTATGCGGGAGAAAGGATCACAACAACAACCACATGACTGGCAACTCATTGATCTCTGAAAAACATATAAAAAACTGATTATTAATAAAAAGCCCGGCCATGAAAAATCTATTATTGATAATAATTCAAGTTATACAGTGGGGTATTGCAGGTTTACTTCTGTTTGTTTCTTACGGTGGTTTTCAAGGTGACGACATATTAATACCATTATTATTACTGGTTGTTGCAGTACTTATTACTCCACCGGTAATAAAATTATTGTTTGGCAGAAAGAAAAAGACACAAGTTTCAGGCAGATAAAATAAAAGTTCCGGTACTTCATATCCGGAACTTTTTACCTTGCTGTAATTTTCAGACCACCAGCCTTATCACGGGCCCATAGCCCGGGATCAGAATTTTCTTGTCCCCAGGTACCTCTCCGTATCCATTGCTGCCATACAACCTGTACCTGCAGCTGTAACAGCCTGACGATAGTGAGGGTCCATCACATCTCCGCATGCAAAGACACCTTCAATATTTGTTTTGGCAGTTCCCGGTATAGTTTTTATGTACCCAACCTCATCTGTTTCAAGATAATCTTTAAAAATACCGGAGTTGGGGGTGTGTCCGATAGCAACAAAGAAGCCTGATATATCTTTACGCACCTCTTCACCCTTGCCGTTTTGGAGTATCACACCGGTAACAACCCCGCCCTCTCCCACTATCTCTTTTGTTACATGCTCAAAAAGCACCTCTATATTCTCCTTTTCCATCACTCTCTCCTGCATCACCTTGGTGGCACGCATATGATCTTTTCTGATTATCAGGTAAACTTTTTTACATATTCCCGCAAGATACAGCGACTCTTCGGCAGCGGTATCTCCGCCCCCGACCACGGCCACATCCAGGTTCTTGTAAAAAAACCCGTCGCAGGTGGCGCATGCTGAAACACCTGATCCCATGTATTTCTGTTCAGATTCCATTCCGAGATATTTGGCAGTAGCACCTGTAGCTATTATGAGCGCATCTGCTTCAATAATCTTTGAATCATCAACGGTAATCTTAAACGGCGAAGCTGTCAGGTCAGAGGCAGTTGCAATGCCGGGGCGTATATCGGTCCCGAACCTTCCGGCCTGCTTTTTCAGGTCTTCCATCATCTCCGGTCCGGTTACCCCTTCAGGATACCCCGGATAGTTCTCAACATCGGTGGTGGTGGTTAGCTGTCCCCCTGGTTCCAGCCCTTCATACATTACCGGATTGAGGTTTGCCCTTGCTGCATATATGGCAGCAGTATAACCTGCAGGGCCGGAGCCGATTATAAGACATTTAACCTTCTCTGTTTCGCCTTCCGGCTTTTTATCGGATTTCGTATCGGAAATCTCCATTTTTTTAAACATGCTCATTGATTACGATTATTTAATTTTTCAAAATACATTTATATTTGTGAAGTAGTTCCTTATAGTACCCGGGAAGATAAATTCGCCCGGATTCCCGGGTTTTAGAATTTTTCTGGCCAGAGAACTTTCCTTCTGGTAAAAATCACGTAAAATTACAAACTATCCGGCTAAGTGCAAACACACATTTTTAAAGTTACATGATAGTCCCCAATTATTCGACAATACAGCCCCATAATCAATAATCTGAAAAGGAAGTTACATAAGAGTCTGTTGTTAAAAACACGGAATTTACCGTACTTCCTTATATTCATAGCAGAATAGACTTAAAGAAATGGGAAAAGAAGGGGTTCATCATGGCATGACCACGCAACACCTCAGAAGGATCAGAGAACCCGGGAAAGGTAAAACTGAAAAAATTTGCAGATAACCATTTGTTTGTTAATTTTGCAACGCAATTATAACCGGTGAATAATCCCGGTAATGTTTCGGGGTGTGGCGCAGTTGGCTAGCGCACTTGCATGGGGTGCAAGGGGTCGGAAGTTCGAGTCTTCTCACCCCGACAACAAAGAAACGCAACAAAACCGCTATTAATCAATGAATTAGTAGCGGTTTTTTTATATCCCTGTTTTTACAGCTTAAAAGTAACCGGAAATGTGAAAGCGACATTTACCGCCTGGCCTCTCTGTCTTCCAGGTGTCCAGTCAGGTGATTCTTTTACAACTCTGAGTGCTTCCCTATCAAGTGCCGGATCTACCCCTCTGACAATCTTTGCATCAGCCACAGAGCCATCCGATTTAACCGTGAACTGAACAAATACCCGTCCTTCAATGCCTTTCTCTTTTGCACTTTCAGGATAGCGAAGGTTTTCAGCAAGGTATTCCCTGAACGCATCCTGGCTTCTGCCCATGAATTGAGGCATTTGCTCAACGATGTGAAAAACATCACCTGTCTCATTATCATCAAGCATAAAAGTTACAGGCATTGTAAAGACAACATCCACAGGCTCTCCATCCTGCCTGCCAGGTGTCCACGGCGGAGAAGATTCAATAACCCTTATAGCTTCCTCATCCAGCAATGGATGCACTCCCTTTACCAATTCAACATCGCCAACGCTTCCGTCTGCCTTAATGGTCAGTTGCACAAAAACACGTCCGTCAATTCCCTGTTCCTTAGCCTCTGCCGGGTAACGGATATTTTCTGCGATAAATTCCCTGAATCCTTTGTAAGCCATACCCTCTTCCAGGAACCAGGGCATCTCCTCCGCCAAATAGTACAGGTCATCCCTGCCCGGAGCCATGATTGGTGGTTCCGGCCGTTGAACTGTCCGCGACGCAGGCTCAACTGTGCCGGCTAAAATTTCACCTGTCATCCGCACCCACTCTTCCTCCATCCTGATACCGTCTGACCGGGTTCCCGAGATCAGCAACCTTCCGTCTTCAATTCTGGCGTTGTAGGTTATCTGACTGCCCAGGTTGGGATCAACACCCAG
>SKND01000175.1 GCA_007120695.1 Bacteroidales bacterium
TGAATAAGCAACATATACAATTCACCGGCAATTGATGTAAAAGTCTTGTAGTCTTCCCCGATCTGCCTGTCCAGATTGCCGCTGGTCAGCACGTTCAGGAGTCCGGCAATTTCCGGTTCCAGGTCAAAATTCAGCTCAATACGGTAGAGATTTGAAGTATTTTCCGTTATTGCAAAAATAAAAATCAATGAATCGGCATATGCATATTTCACCAGTGCATTCCGGGTTCCCGCCTCATTCATTACATCTTCTACTGTTGTCACCTCCAGATTGTATTTAAGCGCATAATAATCCGGGTACTCCATCTCAAGCCTGCCAATAAGTTGCCTTAAATCTATCTCCAGTGAAAATACCCTCTCCTTCCACATTGAAATTCTGTCATCATCTGCTTCTACAAGCCTTTGCTCTTCATAGATCAGTTCACGGTAAGCAGCTATTCCCCTTTTTAACTCAAGCTCCCTGTCAAGTAATTCTTCGGGTACCCCGCCGAACGACCGGGCTTCAAAATCCCTGAATGAGGCAAGCAGACTGGCTGACTTACTCCTTTCAGAAAAGTTGAATGCCTCTTCAACAAACCTTTCATTTCCGGTTTGTTCATATAATCTCCAGGATACCTGTATCGCCTGCATGAAGGTTTCATGCTCGTTTTCAGACAGCAGCAGCTTGCTTTCCTCTGTATGGTGTCCCATACGGATCCTGTCAATAAAATCCATTGCAATACGATATACACACAGACTGGATTCAAAATACTCCATCCCTCCGGTTGACCTGCCAAGACTGTATAGCGCAAATGCTTTGTGCTTGAGGCTTGCGAGCATATAATCGGGAGAATAGATATGATCATCAGGTCCGGGATTATCTGAGATATCCAGCGAATTAAATGAACTGCTGTTTGCAGTTAGTGATTTCTGATAGTGATACAAAGCACTATTATGATCCCCCGTCAGCTCGTGATAGTATCCGAGATTCATATAAATCCGGGCAACCATATCACCTCTCTCCCCGAAATTTTCAAGAAAAATATCCCTGGCACGAACCAGCAATTCGTATCCCCTGTCAGGTTCATTAACATCTTCAATTAAAAAAAGTCCGTAATTCATCAGGTTTGCTGCAAGGTTGGGATGGTCGTTGCCAAGATTTTCTGTAATCGCATCAATTGAAATCCGGTAATAACTATCTGCTATTTTCATTTCGCCTTTTTCTCTGTAACAAAGAGCAAGGTTTCCGGCAGGAAATGCAACTCCCGCCGGGTCAATAACTGTTCTGAGTTCCATTGAACTGAAATAGGAGTCTATTGCCTCATCAAGACGGCCTGCCATCCAGTAAGCAATACCGATATTATTATACAGTGTAGCAACCCAATCCTTTCTATCGTTTTTGAGAAATATTCGTAATGCATTATTGTAATAAGAGAGTGCACTATTGATTTCCCTCCGATCCCTGAGCAGGTTTCCCTGGTTATGGTATACGGCACCAAGCCTGAGATGATCTTGTCCGTAATGCTCAAGGAATACATAGCCGGCGCTGTCATAATAAAGCATGGCATCATCCAGATTGTAAAGCCGTCGGTTCACAGCCCCCAGGTTGGTGTATGTAGTGGCCATATCGACTGAAAGCCGGCCCTGTTCTTCCTCTTTTATATTTAGTGATCTTTTAAACTTCTCTGCTGACTCTTCATAATTACCGGCTCTGTAATTCTCAATGCCCAGATTATTGTAATAGCGGGCAGAATCCATAAGCTCATCCTGCAAAAGAGAATAAAAACCAGATGCAACTAACTGATCTAATGAGACAAACCAAAATAACAGAAATAAAAAAACAATTGAAATCCGCATTTATGTATCTAAGAATAATATGATTCCTGCTGCCAGGAGCGCTCTAATTACGGTAAAAATAATCACTTCAGCAAATTACCCCAATGAACCGGCATTTTTCGGAACGTTTAGAATAACAACCCCTGAATAACTTTATACGTAATTAAAAGGAATTCGTTTCAAATTAATGTAAACTTGTATTGTGATGCCGGAAGAGGATTAAAATTGTCAAAAACATGTGAAAACTCCTGCATCGGACCCGAAAATTTTCATTTTTTTTTTCAGCTCTATATAATGCTGTTAATAAACTTATTACATGCTGCAAACAGTCGGCGAAATCAGAAAACTATTTTAAAACCATTGTCACGTTTTTTCAATTTATGTACCTCATTGTAGAGGATCACAATCAAGAAAACTTTAAAATACATCAAAAAATAAATCTTAAATCCATTACACCATGAAAAAAACTGATAGTTTTTACAGTATTCTGGACAAAATTGAAATGAACGCCATCAGGGGCGGTAACAACGGAGGATCAGTAGCATTAGGCGAAGATATCCTGCTGCCTGACCCCGAGCCCGGCGATCCCGATAAAGATGAATAGCCATTTGAATAAAAACCAGCCAGACCATTTAACAAACCAAATAAAAAAATATCAAGTCATGAAGAATACAGCCTTAAACCTAAAATACAATTTCAGCAATCTTGACAAGTATGAAATGAACGCCATCAGGGGTGGTAACAACGGAGGATCAGTAGCATTAGGCGAAGATATCCTGCTGCCTGACCCCGAGCCCGGCGATCCCGATAAAGATGAATAAACGCAAAATATAAGACCAAAGGACAAAACGAATTATAACCAAAAAACAAACAGATTATGCAACCAAATGAGATTTTACCCGTACCAGAAGATTGCTCTATGGACAATCACGAACTCAACGCCATTCGCGGAGGAACAGGAGGACAAACGTGTCCTGACAGAGATCCTGATGACGATTTGCTGATACCTGATTAATAACCTGGTTAAAGGAACTGACACTTTGGTCGTTATATAAGTACCGGCAAGTATAATGGTAAAGTGCAAATTTCGACCATGTTCGGTTGATGAACAATGATTCTGGCAGGTGTATTAATGGAAACCTTGACCGGGAATTACTTTCAGATAAGGCAACTTAGACAAGTATTAAGGATATACCCGGTACATAAAATTGACAAATAATTAAATTTAATATATTATGAACAACCACATTGATTATTCCGGTTTTGTTGAGAAATATCTTAACGAAACCATGGAGAAGGATGAACTGAAATGGTTCAGGGAGGAGATGGATCTGAATCCCTCACTGGCAGATGAAGTTCAGATGCAAAGAGATATTGGCGATGCAATACTAAACGAGGAGACGCTTGAATTCAGAGCTCAGATAAGCAATCTGTTTGAAAAAGAGGAGCCTGTCAGGAGGCCGGATACTCGCAGTACCATCAATATCCCCCATTCTGTTCGTGTTGCTGTAGCTTCATTTGCGGTATTAATTATGTTTGGTGCAGGACTGTACATGTATACCCACAGGACTATTCCTGCAGATAAGCTTTTTGAGATGTATTATGAACCTTACGATGGTTTAATGAATGTCCGGTCCAGCAATACAGAGGTTGCTAACATACTGGTTTCAGCAATGCATAAGTATGAAAACAAGGAATTTGAATCTGCTTTATTATTGTTTGAAACAGTTCTGGCAACTGATATGAATAGTATCACACCCAGGTTCTATTCGGGCATATCATATATGGCAACAGAGAGGTTCAGTGTTGCCGAAACAACCTTCAATAAGGTTATTGATCATAATGACAACCTCTTTATTGAACATGCCGAGTGGTATCTCAGTCTGTGCTATCTGAAAACAGGAGAAAAGGATAAGGCAAGGGAACTATTGAATACAATTGCCAAAACTGAAGGATACTATAGCCGGTCAGCGAGAAATCTGGCAAGAAACCTGTAATACCTTTCACTTGCAGGGAAGATGCAGTAAAAATATAAAAGGCAACATTGCTTTTATGGCAATGTAATGCCCGTTATAATCGATTATTGATTAACTGGATAGTAGATGCATACAAAAGATGATAACATAAAGCTAAAGCAGGAAATTTCAGAACTTGAAAAAAAACTGCAAGCAATGCAAATGAAGATGCAGGACCTGCATTCTATTATTTTGTCAAATATCAGCCATGATATCAGGACACCCATGAATGCTATAGTCGGCTTTGCCAACCTGCTTACAGAGGATAAGATTGACGAAGAAGAGAGGAGTGAATTTATAGATCAGATAAACACCAACAGCTCAGACCTGCTGCAGATAATTGACAATATGGTAGACGCATCCCAGCTTCAGTGCGGATCTCTTTCGTTATATGAGCAGGAATTTTGTCTTAATGAGATCATGGATGATCTTTTTGATTATTATAAGGAGCTTTATAAAATAAGAGATAAAAAACTGAATATTGTTTTATCCAAAGGGGATGAGGATAACTATACCCTGGTAGCGGACAAAAAAAGGCTGAAGCAGGTTTTCAGCAATCTGATTGGTAATGCAATCAAATTTACTGATACCGGTCATATAGAATTCGGGTATAAAAAAGAACATAAAGAACGAATCACTTTTTATGTCAAAGATTCGGGATGCGGTTTGAACAAACTGAGCGAGGAGGATCTTTTCATTCCATTCCGTTCAAGGATTCACAAAGAGAACGGTGATGTTAAAAAAGGTCCGGGTCTGGGATTATCGGTATCAAAAAGCATTATTGAATTAATGGGAGGCAGAATGTGGACTGAGATTTTTTCAGGAGAAGGTACCTGTCTCTATTTTACGATTCCCGCAAAGAATACTTCTGTACTAAAAAGAAGGTTCAAACTGATAAATAACGCAACGAAAAGAAATATAGCTAGTTTGTTTTAAACTGAATAAGGACTGCCCTGCAGACTGTTGATATCTATCCCGTATGACAGGTTGGCGCCTATCATAGTATCTGCAAATGCAAGGGTAGTCTTTTTTTATCAGCATATACGGAGAATCCTTTCCCGCCGTTCACATGGTTTCAGATGTGATCTGATCTGTACCCGAGAATTGTATCTGCAAAAAGTATTATTATCACTCCTGCGACAATCGAAGGAACAACAATTGACGAAGGCAGTATTACAGTATTTGAAGGAAGCTTATCTGCCAGAATTGTAAATAATTCTGTAAATTGCTGGACAATCCTGACAACAGGAGGACGCAGAAGCTCATAGATATACAGATATGTATCCGATAGATAGAGGGAAACAGCACCAACAACACCAAATAATATCCACCACCACTCAATATTCTGGTTAGTTGCAGGCTCCATACCGGGATTGGTATGTATTTGCTCCATCACCTTAGAAGTGAAATTGCCGGGAACCTTCTCCATCTCGATCTTTTTGAACAGCTTTCTTAAAACATCATCATCCCTTTCCATAATCAGAAGTATTTAATTTCTTATCCCGCTTGAGTTACATTTCTTCCTGTCTTTTCTATAAGATCGCGGAGTTTCTTTCTTATCCTGAAAAGCTTTACCTTAACATTTGACACTGAAAGGTTCATTATTCGTGCAATCTCATCGATACCGGTTTCCCTGTAATAATAGAGTGTAATAATCATCTGCTCATCGGCCGGCAAACTGTCAGTTGCCTTTTTAAGAACAACTATTTTTTGCTCCTCATCGTCCATTTCTTTATCGTCGGCATGATCATGGACCCCTATTTTATCCAGGCCGGCATTTGCGTCAATCTCTCTCCTCTTTTTGCTTCTCAGGTAAGAGACAGAGGAATTCCAGACAATCCTGTACAACCATGTTGAGAACTTTGCATCTCCCTTAAAGCTTTTTAATGACCGGTAAGCTTTAATAAATGCATCCTGTGCGATCTCCTCTGCATCTTCCGGCCTTTTGACAACTTTTAGCGATATGTTGTAAACCATGACCTTGTACCTTTCTACCAAAGGTGCATAAGCATCCGGGTCTCCCTCCAGGACCCTTTTAATATAATACCAGTCGTCTTTGTTCTGCATTTGCTCTGATATGACGCTGGAAAATAGTACCGGTTACATAATCAATGTAAATATTGTAAAATTAAATCATCTTTTTTGTAACCGGTTATAAAAATTTGCGTCATACGGATGAACATAAACATAAAAATTAAAATTATGCTAGATCTGACACCTGTTTTGGTACTTGGGGTAATATTCGGTTCAATAGTGATGCTGGTTTACCTCAATAACAGAAAAAAAGAGAGAATGTCGCTTATTGAAAAAGGGGCTGATGCCTCAATTTTTGCGACCAAATCAGAATCATCCCCCTCGCTCAAATGGGGAATATTCCTGACAGGCCTTGCAATAGGACTATTAATAGGCAACCTGCTTGAAGAATATACTGCAATGCGTGGGGAAGTAGCCTATTTTTCAATGATTTTCCTGTTTGGAGGGATGGGACTTGTAGTCTATTACCTGATAGAGAGAAAAAGGTCAGAATAATCTGTCCTGAATTCCGGAAAGAAGCCTTCTGATATTTTTTCAGAAGGCTTCTTTTTGCATTAAATAAAACTGTATTTTCGGGGATCTTGTAAAAAACCTGTCGACCAAAATCCAAAATAATGAAAACAATACTTTTAATCTTTCTGCTTATGTCAACTAAAACCCTGAATCCGGAGACCCTTAATGAAGATCCGTTTATGTGGCTTGAAGAAGTAGACGGGAAGAGAGCTCTGGAGTGGGTTGAAGAAAAGAATCGTAAAAGTATGGAAATACTTACCGGCCAGCCTCATTACCGTGAAATGTACTCAAAGGGCATTGAAATACTGAATTCAAGCGACAGGATTGCAGCCCCTTCCATTACCGGGAAGTACATTTACAATTTCTGGCAGGATTCTGTACATATAAGAGGTATCTGGAGAAGAACCCCCCGTGAAGATTATTTTAAAGGCGATACTGAGTGGGAAATCCTTATCGATATAGATAAAATGTCTGAAGAGGATGGAACTGACTGGGTCTTTAAGGGTGCAACAGGACTGCACCCGGACTATTCAAAGTTTATGGTTTCGTTATCCAGGGGTGGAGGAGATGCAGTTGAAATAAGGGAGTTTGATGCAAATTCATGCAAATTCGTGCAGGGAGGATTCTATCTGCCTGAATCAAAAGGAGGTGTCAACTGGATTGACAACAACACCCTTCTGGTGGCTTCTGATTTTGGTGAAGGAAGTATGACTGATTCAGGTTATCCCAACCAGGTCAGGCTATGGAAAAGAGGAACCTGTCCTGGTGACTCCCCGGTAATATTTACTGGAGAACCCACCGATGTAGGTACTTTCGGTGGAGTTTCCAATAAACCGGAAAGACAATACGTTTTCGTACAGAGAGCAATAACATTCTACACAACTCACTTTTATGTTATCGAAGGCAGCAACCTTATTAAACTTGATATCCCTGAAGATGCCGTTCTGATCGATATCCTCAAAGGGCAGGTAATAATAGATCTTAAATCAGACTGGAAAGTTGACGGAAAACTCTATAAACAAGGATCCCTTGTCAGCGCTGCATATGAAGAACTGACAGAAGGAACACATAGAATAAATCTTGTAATCGAACCCGGCGAAAGATCAAGTGTTACATCTGTTTCATCAACAAATACCAGGCTGATTGTCAATTTACTTACCAATGTAACAAGTGAACTTTTCTCCTACGCCTTTAACAACGGTCAATGGACCGGCAACCGCATGGAGGCACCAGAAATGGGTACGATAAGTGTGGGGTCGGCTGATAATTTTTCTGACAACTTCTTTTTCTACTATCAGAACTTCCTGACCCCGTCATCACTATATTACTGCAATGCAGTGGAAGGTTCGATAAAAATTGTAAGGTCACTACCCGATTTTTTTGACGCCGACAAATTTAAAGTGCGGCAGTATGAAGCCAGATCGGCAGATGGTACCATGATCCCGTATTTTATAGTGGGGCCGAAAGAAATCGAATTCAACGGAAAAAATCCTACATTACTTTATGCATACGGGGGATTTGAAGTGCCAATGCTGCCCTCCTATTCAGCCGTTACAGGAAAATTATGGCTTGAGAGAGGCGGAATATATGTTCTTGCCAACATCAGGGGTGGCGGCGAATTCGGTCCCGGTTGGCACCAGGCAGGTTTAAAGGAAAACCGACAGAGGGTATTCGACGATTTTCATGCTGTTGCTGAAGATCTGCATACACGAAATATTACGTCAGGGAAACACCTGGGAATTCAGGGCGGCAGCAATGGCGGACTACTTGTAGGTGTTGCATTTACACAAAGGCCTGAATTATATAATGCGGTGGTTTGCCAGGTACCGCTTCTGGATATGAAGCGCTACAATAATCTGCTTGCCGGTGCAAGCTGGATGGGAGAGTATGGAAACCCTGATATTCCGGAGGAATGGGATTATATTAAAGAGTACTCTCCTTATCATAATCTCAGGGAAAACAATTATTACCCGGAAGTTTTTTTCACCACATCAACCAGAGACGACCGCGTGCATCCGGGACATGCAAGAAAAATGGTTGCTTTGATGGAAGAGATGGGATACAATGTTTACTATTTTGAAAATACGGAGGGTGGCCATGCCGGGGCGTCAACCAACGAACAACGAGCCAGGTCTTCTGCCCTTGGCTTTGCATACCTTCTTATGAAACTGGGTAACTGAAAAACCGGCAAAATTGCCAAATCAGCCTTATTACAATAAAAATGAATCCCCACGATGCTAAACATCACAAAAAATGATAAATAACTTTTCAGCTAATTTTAAACTTAAAGTATTATGCAAAAATTAACCGTTTTTACAGCATGTCTGCTGTTCATCTCTTCGTTATCATCATTTTCTCAATCCGGAAAAGTGTTTGATAATATGAGCATGCCAAGCGAAATACTTGGCAGTGAAAGGAAATATGCGGTATACCTTCCTCCCTGTTATGAAACATCACAAAGAAGTTATCCTGTACTATACCTGTTGCACGGAGCCGGTGACGACCAGTCCGGCTGGGTCCAGTTTGGTGAGGTGCTTCACATAACAGACAAAGCCATATCTGAGGGTAAGGCAACCCCGATGATAATAATCATGCCTGATGCCAATACCGGGCAACGGGGGTATTTCAATGATATTTCCGGTGAGTGGAGGTACGAGGACTTCTTTTTTGACGAACTGATCCCTTATGTTGAAAACAGATACAGGATCAGGAGTGAAAAGAGATACAGAGCCGTAGCCGGACTTTCAATGGGAGGAGGAGGAACATTCATGTATGCGCTACGCAGGCCTGATATGTTCTCTTCGGCTGCACCTCTGAGTGCCTATACAGGACCTCTCTCTCTTGAAGATGCCTTGGAGAGGTTCTCATTCGCAGGTAACACCCGGGGTGTTTCGAAAGAGGTGTTAAAAGATTATTATGAGAACCATAATGCACTCTCTCTTATCAATAACTGGCCGGAGGAGAACAAAAGATCAGTTCGCTGGTATATCGATTGTGGTGATGACGATTTCCTCTTTGAGGGAAACAGCCTGGTACATATTGCGATGCGAAAAAATGATATACCACATGAGTTCAGGATAAGAGACGGAGGGCATACATGGACATACTGGAGAGAATCTCTCCCTAAAGTCCTTGAATTTGTTTCACAGGCATTTCATCAGTATTGAAAAACCAGGTTGCATGAATGAAAATAGGCCGGGTAGCTTGCATTAGTGGGGAATTCACATTATATTGCATCAGAAAAAAAATCTTTACAAAACCATTAAACAAACCAAAACCTGATTATTATGAAAAGATCTTCTGTATCATTATTCGGAATGTTTTTCCTGACCCTTTTATTTATAGCAACTTCAGCGAAAGCTGAAAATACGCTTATTGGAACGTGGGCCTTCAATGTAAATCAGGCTCCCTGGGAATACAGCAGGGGCAAAGTAATTTTTGATCTGGACAAAGAAAATGAATTGTCGGGGAAAATAATTTTCGCCAGTGGGATTGAAGTTGCAATAGACAAGATCACCCAGGAAAAGGATAAAGTGGTATTTGAAGTTTATGTTGAGGGTACGCCTGTTAAAACAATTGTAACACTCAAAGACGATAACATAACAGGATTTGTTGAAACTTACGAAGGCAATATGCCATTCTCAGCAAAGAGAGAAGTTCCGGAAGAGTAGTTACAATAAAAGCATTCATGAATTGTTGAATAAGATTAATTTATTGCCGCCTTAATGGCATTTCCCCTTTACAGACAACCGGATGCTATGGATTGCGGTCCTACCTGCCTTCGTATGGTAGCCGCTTATCATGGCAAGAGATACAAGCTTGACACCCTTCGCGAACGCAGCTATTTGTCGCGCGAAGGGGTCAGCATGCTTGGTATCTCTCAGGCAGCCGAAAGCATAGGTTTCCGCACTATGGGGGTCAAGATAACCCCTGAACAACTTATTTCGGAGGCAGTTCTTCCGGCAGTTATTCACTGGCTTCAAAATCATTTTGTTGTTCTTTACAAAATAACAGGTAAAAAGGGCCGTGAAGTATTCCATGTTGCCGATCCTGGCGGGGGACTGGTACGATTCAGTCGTGAGGAGTTTATGCGGTGCTGGGCATCTACCAACGAACAGGGTGAAGCCAAAGGAGTTGCATTGCTGCTGGAACCGGGACCAGCTTTTTATACAGCAAAAGACGAGGGAAGTGACAGGACAAAGCTCGGGTTTCTTTTCTCTTACCTGAGGCCGTATCGTAAGCTGATCATTCAGCTGTTTTTAGGTCTGATCCTCGGAAGCCTTTTACAGTTAGTATTCCCGTTTCTGACACAAAGTATAGTCGATCACGGTATAGGAAACCAGAACCTCAGCTTCATATACCTGGTGCTTATTGCACAGCTTGTACTGACACTAAGCAGGGCATCAGTCGATTTCATAAGGAACTGGATACTGCTGCATATAGGGGTGAGGGTGAATATATCGCTTATATCCGATTTCCTTGCCAAGCTGATGAGGCTTCCCATGAAGTATTTTGACACAAAACTTACAGGGGACCTTTTGCAGAGAATAGGCGACCACAGGCGTATTGAAACATTTCTGACAGGAACAACCCTGAATATCCTGTTTTCACTGGTCAACCTGGTTATCTTCGGACTTGTGCTACTCTATTACAATATACTCATATTTGCTGTTTTCCTTACCGGCAGTATCTTATACGGTCTATGGGTCTACATTTTCCTGAGAAGAAGAGCCGAACTGGATCACCGGAGGTTCGCCCAGATGTCTGCTCACCAGAGCAACCTTATACAGCTTATTCAGGGAATGCAGGAGATAAAGCTACAAAACTGTGAGCAACAGAAAAGATGGGAGTGGGAAGCTATACAGGCAAGAATATTCAGGATTGGTATAAAGGGTCTTGCTCTTAAGCAATACCAGCAATCAGGAGCATTGGTGCTTAACGAAGTCAAAAATATCATTATTACCGTGATTGCTGCAACTGCAGTTGTTGACGGCAGCATGACACTGGGTATGATGCTCGCCGTACAATACATAATCGGTCAGCTGAACAGTCCGATAGAACAGCTGATCAGCTTCTTCAATACTACCCAGGATGCAAAAATAAGTCTTGAGAGGCTTGGTGAGGTTCATGAAAGGGGAGATGAAGAAGATCCGGAGGCATCCAGGATCCAGGACATCCCTGTGGATTCAGGTATCGAAGTAAAGGGTGTTGATTTTCAGTACGAAGGACCTGATTCAGAGCGGGTACTGAATAATGTGTCGGTTAATTTTCCCCCGGGAAAACAGACAGCAATTGTCGGCACCTCGGGCAGTGGAAAGACTACTCTTTTGAAGCTTCTGCTGGGTTTCTATCCTCCGGTAAAAGGGGAAATAAGCCTTGGGGGGACCAGACTGGACATGTACAGTCTCCGGCAATGGCGAAGTAATTGCGGAGTGGTAATGCAGGACGGGTATCTCTTTTCCGATACCATCGCAAATAATATTGCACCCGGGGTATCCTCAATTGATAAACAAAGATTGCTCAGGGCTGCCAGAATAGCAAGTATTGATGGATTCATTGAAAGCCTCCCGCTGGGATTCAACACAAAGATAGGAAGTGAGGGTCACGGCCTGAGCCAGGGTCAGAAACAAAGGTTACTTATAGCAAGGGCAGTATACAAGGATCCTGCATATATCTTTTTTGATGAGGCAACAAATGCACTTGATGCAAACAATGAAAAAGTAATACTCGAAAATCTTGAGGAATTCTACCGTGGTCGTACCGTTGTGGTTGTTGCACACCGGCTCAGTACCGTGAAAAATGCAGATCAGATAATTGTTCTGGATAAAGGGAATGTTGTTGAGACAGGAACCCACGAAGAGCTCACCCGGAAAAGGGGTGCGTACTATACACTTGTAAAAAATCAGCTGGAATTGTAATTTTGGCAGTTGGAACAGCTACCTAACAATAAATGACAGGTAAAACAGAACACAGGGAAAAGGATAACCAGGCTGAAAAAATCAGTCTGCGATCTGATGAAGTGGAAGAGATCCTTGGAAGGCCTCCTGGATGGCTGATCAGTTTTGGCACAGGGGTACTCTTTATTGTAGTTGCTATTGTTATTGCAGGGAGCGGATTTTTCAGTTACCCGGACATTGTAAGGGCTCCTGTACTGATTACCAGGGAGAATCCCCCATCCATACTGATTGCGCGCACAGCAGGCAAACCCGATGCAATTTTCCGGAATGACGGCGATCTTGTCAATAAAGGTGATACCATAGCAGTAATAGAGAATCCGGCACGATTTTCAGATATCTTCCGGCTTGGTAAATATGTGAATTTATTTAATTGGATAATCAGGTCAGATGAAGATATATCAATAATAAACCTGCCGGGCGACCTGGTTCTCGGAGAGGTGCAACCTGCCTACAACGCATTTACTGTTGCATTGAATGACTACACCATATTTATCAGTCAGGATTATTTCGAAAGCAGGATTTCAGCACTTAGAGCAGAACTGGAAGAATACAAAACCTACCGTGAAAACCTCAGGCGCCAGGGTAAACTTGCGGAGAGAGACCTTGAGCTGGGAATGATCCAGTTCAAAAGGGACTCAATGCTCTATGCCGGCGGGGTTATTTCAGAATCTGAATATGAAAATGCACAGGTACTGCTACTTAACAAACAAAAAGCTTTTGAAACAGCCGGGCTGATTCTTTCTGATGCAGTAATAACAATTGCCAGGCTGGAAAGAAGTATAGCCGATACGCGTCTTGAAAAGGAGGAGCGGCACCAGATGCTTTTCACAGTTCTTATAAATGCTTTCCGGCAACTCGAAAGTGAGCTTGCTTTATGGGAGAACAGGTACCTGTTTGTGTCTCCGGCATCAGGAACACTGGACTACCTCTCTGTATGGAGCAATCTTCAGGAACTGAAAGCAGGAGAGGCTGTATTTTCAATTATTCCTGGTAATATGGGTGAGCTATATGCCAGAATTTTGTTACCTTTCAGGGGAGCCGGCAAAGTGAGGCCCGGTCAGAGAGTGAACATAAAGCTTGACGGTTATCCGTATATGGAATTCGGAATGATTGGAGGAAGTGTCCTTTCAGTATCAGGCGGTCCTGTCGAGGATGGTTTCCCGGCTGTTATATCTCTTACGCGGGGGGCAGTGACAACTTTCGGTCATGAGCTGGAGGTTATGAGAGAACTGCCAGGAATCGCTGAGATATCAACTGATGAGATGAGTCTGCTTGAAAGATTGTTCAGCCCGGTAAGACACCTGTTAAGAAACAGGCTTATTTAATAATATTGTATCAAACAGACAATTAAATGCTATATTAACCTAAACAAATGAGATATGAAAAATTATTCAAGAAGAAGATTTTTACAGACTTCACTTGCAGCGGCTGCAGGGCTGTCTTTTATGCCCGTCATAAAAAGCTGCAGGGTATCGCCTAATGATGTAATCAGGCTTGGAGTTATAGGACTGGGGCAACAGGCTATGGGACTGGCCAGGGGATTCAACTCAATACCGGGGGTTCAGGTCGTTGCCGGTGCTGATGTCTATGGCATCAAACGCAAGCGTTTTGAAAATGTACTCAACAATTATTATGACGAGTCAGGTGAGAGCGTCAGGGTACAAACCTTTGAAAACTATCATGAAATACTTGACCTGAGAAATATTGACGGGGTTATTATCAGCACACCTGATCACTGGCATGCACTAAATGCAATTGATTCCTGTCTCGCAGGGAAGGATGTCTATCTCGAGAAACCACTTACTTTTACAATTAAAGAGGGTGTTGAAGTTGTAAAGGCCGTTCGTGAAAATAACAGGATACTTGCTGTTGGAAGCCAGCAGCGGTCAGACAAAAACTTCCATCATGCCGTAGCAATGGTCAGAGCCGGGGCCATAGGGAAACTTGAGAGAATATACGCCTATGCAGGAGATTTTCCGGCTACCTACAACCTGCCTGAGGAGACCTTGCCCGGGGACCTGAACTGGGATTTGTGGCTTGGACCCAATCCCTATGTCCATTACAATGCAAGACTTAACCCGCCCATTTCTCTTGACCCGCCTCAAAATGAAACATACTGGGCCGAATGGAGATATTTTAAAGAAACCGGAGGCGGGTTTATTACTGACTGGGGAGCACATAATTTTGACATTGCACAGTGGGGACTGGATGAGGATAACGGTGGACCGGTTGAAATAATACCCCCGGGTCATGAGGGCACAGAATATCTCACCTATGTATATTCCAACGGAGTAAGGGTTACAAACCAGCCGTACGATGATGCCCGTACCCGGGGAATTAAATTCTGGGGTGAAAACGGCTGGATCGAAGTTGCAAGAGGACATTATGATGCGTCGGACGATTCGATCTTTCCTGATGAAGAGGAGATGACAGGACATGGAGGACTGCCGTATGAGAGCCGCGTGCCCCATCTTGAGGATTTTATTATGGCAATGAGAAACCGCAGAGATCCGGTTGTTCCTGTTGAGGTCGGTCACAGAACATGTACCACCTGCATACTGGGAAATATTTCCAATGAGCTGGGCCGTCCTGTCAGGTGGGATCCCGGAAGGCAATATTTTGTTGATGATCCGGAGGCGGAAAAATTCTATCACAGAGAATACCGCAGCGGCTATTCACTGTGATAAATGTACAGTTAACAGGCAGGCAACAAAATACTGTAACTGGTATATTTGGCCATTCTGTTAATTTGAAGAAAATTGCATTATATAACCAACTAAAACCTAAAACTTATGCAGAGTATTTCGAGAAGAAAATTTATCCGGACAACCATTGCAGGAGCAGCGGGGCTGTCATTTCTCCCGCTGGTCAAAAGCTGCAAGGTTCCGGCCAATGACGTTATAAGACTTGGCGTGGTCGGCCTTGGCAGGCAGGCTATGTACCTGATTGATGGATTCCGTCAGATCGGAGGTGTTCAGATTGTTGCCGGGGCTGATGTTTACGGCATAAAGCGTCAGAGATTCGAGAATCAAATGAAAGATTTCTATACCGGACAGGGCCAGAATGTAAATGTTGCCACATATGAGCATTACCATCAGATA
Organism: Bacteroidales bacterium; assembly: GCA_007120695.1. Taxonomy (GTDB): domain Bacteria; phylum Bacteroidota; class Bacteroidia; order Bacteroidales; family PUMT01; genus PXAP01. The sequence continues at coordinate 15,435 of SKND01000175.1, forward strand.
CTAAACCGTGATGATATTGACGGGGTAGTGATAGCATCTCCTGACCACTGGCATGGAGTAATGGGAGTTGAAACCTGCAGGGCAGGAAAGGATATATATATGGAGAAACCCCTGACATTTACTATCAGGGAGGGAGTGGAACTGGTAAAAGCCGTTCGGGAAAACAATATTGTTCTTGCAACCGGAAGCCAGCAAAGATCAGATGAAGCATTCAAGCATGCTGTAAATCTTGTTCAGCAGGGAGCCCTTGGCAGGATTGAAAAGGTACATGCCTATGTCGGCGGCCCCCCGGTACCTTATGATCTCCCTGAAGAAACCCTTCCCGGCGATCTGAACTGGGATCTGTGGCTGGGTCCGAATCCCTATGTTCATTACAATCATGAACTGAATCCTCCAATTTCTCTTGACCCTCCTCAAAATGAAAGAATCTGGGGAGCATGGAGGTGGTATAAGGAAATGGGTGGCGGTTTTACAACCGACTGGGGAGCCCATATGTTTGATATAGTTCAGTGGGCCATGGGTAAGGATAACAGTGGACCGACAAGGATAATCCCCGCCGGATATGAAGATTACGAATTCCTGACCTATGAGTATGATGACGGATGGATCATGACTGAAGAGCCTTTTGATGAAGCTATGACCAAGGGTGTCAAGTTCATTGGTGCAGACGGCTGGATAGAAGTCAGCAGGGGACATTATGTAGCATCAGATCCATCATTTATGCCGGCAGAACAGGAGAGAGATGACTCGGTGGATTATGAAACAGGCATTCCGCACCTGGTTAATTTCGTTGAATCTATGCGTAGCCGTCAGGATCCGGTTGCACCTGTGGAAATTGGCCACCGGACATGCACAACATGTACACTTGGTAATATCGCATATGAACTTATGAGGCCGGTGGAATGGAATCCCGCAACCGAATCATTTATCAATGACCCTGAAGCGGAAAAGTTCTACCACAGACAATACAGACCGGGTTATTCTCTTTAATATCTCAGCTATTTACCGGGAACCATCAAAACTGCTGATGGTTCCCTTTTTATTTACCAGGCAACTTTCTTTAATTATGAGCAATAAAATAAACAGGATATTTACACTCGGTGAAGTGGTTTTTGATATTATGTTTAAGAAGGGGCAGCCGGTTGCAGCCAAGCCGGGGGGATCGATGCTGAATTCTTCAATTTCACTTGGAAGAAGCGGTATGCCGGTAAGCTTCACAGGAACATGCGGAAATGACCAGGCAGGCAGGCTGATCTCCGGTTTTCTGAAAGAAAACAAGGTAGACACCAGTTACCTGCACCATCAGAACTCCCAGTCAATAATAGCACTGGCATTTCTTGATAACGATAACAATGCCACCTACTCCTTTTACAAAGGACAAGAACCGCCGGAAGAGCCTCCCCTGCCCTCTCCCGGTCAGCTTGACGTAGTTCTGTTCGGCTCATTCTTCTCAATATCAGGTCCCACTGCCGTTATTGCCATGAAATTAAGGGACTATGCCGTGAAAAACGGGGCTCTTGTAATCTACGACCCCAATTTCAGGGACTCCCACCTTGCTGAGCTAAATACAGTTAAGTCAAGGATAGAAGAGAATATTTCCAGCGCCGGGATAGTCAGGGGTTCGGATGAAGACTTCGGAGTGATATTCGGAACCGGATCTGCAGAAGAGACCTGGAACCTGCCGTGCTTTAGCAGCTGTAATGCTCTTATTTACACAAGATCTTCACTGGGTGTTGATCTTATCACGAAAGGCTTCTCGAAACATTATGATGTACCATCCATAACACCTGTAAGTACTATAGGTGCAGGAGACTCTTTTAATGCTGGTATAATCGCAGCTATGTATGACAATAATATCACCGGGGCTGAAATAGCAAAATGCACTGAAGCTCAATGGGATATTATAATCAGAAGAGGCATTGAATTCTCTTCGGAAGTTTGTATGAGTTACGACAATTACATTTCTGATTCGTAGTATTCCCCGGAAGGGAATTTATAATCTAATTCATTATCTTTGCAAATTAAATCCGTGGTTAGCCTAAATCATTTTATAAATTTGAACCGGATTTTATGGTTACGCATAAGTAGAGGTATAAACGCAATAAGATAATGATTAAGATTACATTCCCGGATAATTCAGAAAGAAGTTTCCCCAAAGGTATAACTGGTATAGAGATTGCAAAATCGATAAGCAACAGCCTCGCCAGGGAGGTCCTCTCGGTGACCATAAACAATGAGGTATATGACTTGACAAGGCCAATAGAACAGGATGCCACAATAAAATTCAATAAGTGGGAGGATGAAGATGGCATGCATGCTTTCTGGCATTCATCAGCGCACCTTATGGCTGAAGCACTTGAAGCGCTATATCCGGGAATTAAACTGGGCATTGGCCCTTCAATCGACAACGGATTCTACTACGATGTGGATCCTGGGGAAGGAAGGACCATATCTGAAAGTGATCTGCCTGCCATAGAGAAAAAGATGCGCGAACTGGCCCGGCAAAATAATCAATACGTAAGAAAGGATATTCCTAAAAAGGAGGCCATCGACCACTACACACAAAAGAGAGACGAGTATAAGATTGAGCTCCTTAATGACCTTGAGGATGGAACTATATCCTTTTACAGTCATGGTAACTTTACAGACCTGTGCCGGGGGCCCCACCTGCCAGATACAGGTTACATAAAAGCATTCAAATTGCTGAACATTGCAGGCGCGTACTGGAGAGGAAACGAAAGGAATAAACAGCTTACACGAATTTACGGGGTCAGTTTTCCAAAGCAGAAGATGCTTGACGACCACCTGGCAATGCTTGAAGAAGCAAAAGAGAGAGACCACAGGAAAATTGGGAGGGAACTGGAACTGTTCACCTTCTCACAAAAGGTCGGATCAGGCCTGCCTCTCTGGCTGCCAAAAGGAGCGCAACTAAGGGAGAGACTTGAGAACTTCCTGAAGAAGGTGCAGCGGGATTACGGTTATGAACAGGTTATTTCTCCTCATATCGGGCAAAAGGAGCTTTATGTTACTTCGGGACACTACGCCAAATACGGTGAATCATCATTCAGACCCATAACCACTCCTGCAGAAGGAGAAGAATTCCTTCTCAAACCTATGAATTGCCCGCACCATTGTGAGATCTACAAATTCAAACCCCGGTCTTACAAGGATCTTCCTGTAAGAATGGCTGAATTCGGAACCGTATATCGATATGAGCAAAGTGGTGAATTGCACGGGCTGACCCGGGTAAGGGGATTTACACAGGATGATGCGCACATCTTTTGCCGTCCTGATCAATTGAAGGAAGAGTTCATCAAGGTAATAGATATAATCTTCATTATTTTCAGGGCACTGGACTTCGCCGATTTCCAGGTACAGATCTCCCTCCGGGATCCGGAAGATAAGGAAAAATATATTGGCAGTGATGAAAACTGGGAAAAAGCTGAAAAAGCTATAATTGAGGCTACCCGGGAAAAGGGGCTGGATGCAAAGATTGAGTACGGAGAGGCGGCATTTTACGGGCCCAAACTTGATTTCCTGGTAAAGGATGCTCTCGGCAGAAAATGGCAACTTGGGACCATCCAGGTTGATTACAACCTGCCCGAGAGGTTTGAGCTTGAATATACCGGATCTGACAACAAAAAGCACCGGCCTATTATGATACACAGGGCGCCCTTCGGATCAATGGAGAGATTTATTGCCGTTTTGATAGAACATACGGCTGGAAAATTCCCGCTTTGGCTTACACCCGACCAGGTTGTGATACTTCCGATCAGTGAAAAAGTACACAATTATGCGGAAAATGTTTTAAATTTCCTGAAAAATTGCGATATTCGCGCGCTGATAGACCTGAGAAACGAAAAGATAGGTAAAAAGATCAGGGATAACGAGTTAAAACGTATCCCCTATCTTCTTATAGTAGGTGAAAAGGAGGTGGAAAACAACACCGTTTCAGTAAGAAAGCAGGGAGAAGGAGATAAAGGTTCTATGAATTTGCAAGAATTTGCTAACTTTGCAAAACAAGAGATTGAAAAACAGACCGAAGAGATACTCAAAATAAATTGAATGTTAACTAAAAGAAGGAGGGCAGAAACATAGCAGTACAAAGATTTTCCAGAGGTCCAAGAAGACAGCTTAGACAAGAACCCAAACACAGGATAAATCAGTTTATTAAAGCCAGAACTGTTCGTCTGGTGGGTGAGAATATAGATGAGCCAAGAGTGGTTCCCCTGACTGAAGCTATTCAGATAGCTGACCAGATGGAACTTGATCTTGTAGAGATTTCTCCAAATGCTGATCCGCCGGTTTGCAAAATCACTGATTATCAAAAGTTTCTTTATCAGCAGAAAAAGAAACAGAAAGAGATCAAGGCTAAAACCGTTAAAGTTGTAATAAAAGAGATCCGTTTCGGACCCAATACTGATGAGCATGATTTTAATTTTAAACTGAACCATGCGAAGAAGTTCCTTTCTGATGGTGCAAAGATAAAGGCTTTCGTGTTTTTTAAGGGAAGGACTATTCTTTTCAAGGAAAAAGGAGAAATTCTGCTACTCCGGTTTGCCCAGGAACTTGAAGAATTTGGAAAGGTAGAGCAACTGCCCAGACTTGAAGGAAAGCGGATGACCATGTTTATTACCCCCAAGGCAGTAAAGAAAAAGAATTAATAACCAGTAAACATTATAATGCAATGCCTAAAATGAAGACAAATTCGGGAGCTAAAAAGAGGTTTGTGCTCACCGGAACAGGTAAGATTAAAAGGAAGCATGCCTATAAGAGCCATATCCTTACGAAGAAATCTACCAAAAGAAAAAGAAACCTTACTTACTTTACTTTAGTTAGCAAGCCGGATGAAAAAAATGTACGTCTGCTGCTGGCAATGAAGTAAGCATTTTTACTTAACCATTTGTTAACCAGAGTGTGTCAGCCCAAAAGGGTCCGCCAGCCGGAACGCTGAACATTCATAATCAAAAAAGAAATGCCAAGATCAGTAAACGCTGTAGCATCCAGACAGAAAAGAAAGAAGGTGCTTAAGCAGGCCAAAGGATACTTTGGAAGAAGAAAAAATGTATATACTGTAGCAAAAAATGCTGTTGAAAAAGGTTTGCAATATGCATACAGGGACAGAAAAAAGAAGAAGATAGCTTTCAGGGGATTGTGGATCCAGAGAATAAATGCCGCTGTCAGAGAGCATGGAATGTCATATTCGGCATTTATTGGTGCAGCCAATAAAAAGGGAATAGAACTGAACCGCAAGGTTCTTGCAGATCTGGCAATGAATAACCCTGATGCCTTTAAAGCCGTAGTTGATAAAGTTAAAAAGTAATTGATTCGAAACTTGCATATAAAAGCCATCTCTGCGTCAAAGTATGAGAGGGCTTTTTTTATGAAAAAACAACCTTAACCATAAATAACAGATATGAAGCTCGCAATCATCGGATATGGTAAAATGGGCAAAGAGATTGAAAGATTCGCGTTAACCCGGGGGCATAAGGTGATACTTAAAGTGGACAAGGATAATCCGGATCAGCTCAGCAGCGGAGAACTGGAAAGAGCAGATGTTGCTCTGGAATTCACCACACCCGGTACAGCAGAAAGTAATATAAACGCCTGCTTTAGGGCAGGAGTTCCTGTGGTATGCGGAACTACCGGATGGATGGAACGATTGGGAGAAGTAGAGCGCATGTGCAAGGAGATGAATCAGGCATTTTTCTATGCCTCCAATTTCAGTATAGGTGTCAATATAATGTTCAGGCTGAACAGCTGGCTTGCAGGAGTAATGAACCGGTTCCCCGAGTATGAACCCAGGTTGACCGAAGTTCACCATATACATAAAAAGGATTCTCCCAGTGGTACGGCCATAACCCTGGCAGAAGGTATAACCGGCAATATTGATAGAAAAAACAACTGGATAAACAAAGAGTCTGGCCAGGAAAATTTACTTTCTGTAATTTCCGAGAGAAAAGGCGAGGTTCCGGGAACACATGTTATAACATACAGTTCTCCTCTGGATGTTCTCGAAATAAGTCACCGTGCACTCAGCAGGAGCGTTTTTGCATCAGGTGCGGTTATGGCTGCAGAGTTTATTGCAGGGAAAAAGGGAGTTTTCAAAATGAATGATCTGCTGGACATTTAATTATTTTTTAATGAAAGATTTTTTCAGGAGGTTTTATAAGCCGGCATTTGCATCATTTGCCATTGTGGCAGTCCTCTATGTATTATGGGTCATCTGGATTGAAAACTTCTGGTTACTGGCGGGATTAATTATTATTTTCGACCTTTTTATATCCAAAAAAGTAAAATGGCTTTTCTGGAAAAAGAAAGGAGTTATTAAAAACCGGATTACCGCTGAACTAATTGATGCAACAATTTTCGGGATAATTACGGCAACCTTTATCCGTCTTTTTTTCATTGAAGCATACTCTATTCCTACCTCATCAATGGAGAGATCTCTGCTTGTTGGAGATTACCTTTTCGTAAGTAAAATCAGCTACGGTCCCAAGCTGCCATCAACCCCATTATCTTTCCCGTTTGCACATCACACACTGCCATTCACAAGCAGAACTCCAGCTTACCTTGACTGGATCAGGCTGCCCTACAAGAGACTTGCAGGATTGTCAGAAGTAAAAAACAATGATGTTATTGTTTTCAATTTTCCTGAAGGAGATACCATGGTACTGCAATATCCTGATCAGAGTTATTACGCACTTGTCAGGCAATACGGGAGAGAATTTATCCATGAAGAATTCGACCTTGTAAGAAGACCGGTAGACAAACGGGAAAATTACATAAAAAGAGTAGCCGGAATACCAGGGGATACCATCAGAATTACAGGCAGCAGACTATATGTAAACAGTGTACCCGAGGTGCAAAACGGAAATATGCAATATGACTATTTTGTGCAGACAGACGGATCAGAAATTGAGGACAGTCTCTTCAGGGAGTTGGATATCCCTGAACCGGACAGGAGATTTAATCCCGGCAGATCACTTTATGAAATACCGCTTACAACATATCTCACGGGAGAAATTGCATCATTGAGCAATGTGCTTTCAGTCAACAAGTATGAGAACAGGAATCCCTACTCAGGAATTCATACAATCTTTCCATATGACCGGAACTTCCCGTGGAATGAAGATAATTTCGGCCCTCTCCTCGTTCCCGGAAGAGATATGGAAGTGGAGTTGACTATTGATAATCTCCCTGTATATCATAGGCTTATTACGCTTTATGAAGAAAATGACCTCACGGTTAGAAATAACAATATTTTTATAAACGGAGTAAAAACTTCTACCTACTGTTTTCGGATGGATTACTATTTTGTTCTTGGTGATAACAGACACAACTCAGCCGATTCAAGATTCTGGGGTTTTGTTCCGGAAGATCACATTGTAGGGAAAGCCGTGCTGATCTGGCTCTCGCTCGACAACGACAATAAATTTCCCGAAAATATAAGATGGGAGAGAATGTTTAAAAGCATTGATTAACTTTGCCACTATCATGGAAAATTCAAATGGTCTCATAGATCTGTTAAAAAAACACGCTGCCTGGTTCAGGTTCGGCTTTGCGGCAGCAGCCTGGGTTCTCTGGGTGATATGGCTGGGTAATTACTGGTTTTTACTGGGTTTACCGATTATTTATGATGTTTATATTAGCAGGAGGGTTAACTGGTCTTTCTGGAAAAAACGTGACGGGAACAACAGTGCATTTATTGAGTGGCTTGATGCACTTATCTATGCAGTTATAGCAGTAACATTCATTAATATATTCTTTTTCCAGAATTACAAGATACCCACCGGCTCAATGGAGAAAGAGCTTCTTATAGGAGACCATCTTTTTGTAAGCAAACTCAGTTATGGTCCCCGCCCCCCCATCACACCGATATCCTTCCCGTTTGCACATCATACACTTCCCCTGACAAGATTTACCAGGTCATATCTTGAATGGGTAAAATGGCCTTATAAAAGACTTGCAGGATTGCGGGAAATTGAGAATAACCATATAGTTGTTTTTAATTTCCCGGAGGGAGATACGGTGATCCTGGAAATGCAATCCCAAAGCTACTATGCAGTCCACAGGGATTTCACAAGTGAACTTGCCCAGAGAGCAAGGCATAACCCCACGGTTGAATCAGATATTGTTGACTATGAATCTGAAGCAAGGGAATATCTTCACCAAAACTATAACATAATAGCCAGACCTGTTGACAAGCGGGACAATTATATTAAACGATGTGTGGCAATACCGGGTGACACTCTCGAAATTATAAGTGGCGAACTATTCATTAACGGCCAGTCGGGAGACCGCGACCTGGATAACCTCCAGTTCCGCTATATCATCCGGACCGATGGCACGCCCATTAATATGCGTGCCCTGGAAAGGCTGGATATATATCCGGAAGATGTTACCTCATATTCATCTTCCGAATATATAATTCCTCTCACCGGTGCAAATGTTGACAGACTCAGCGAATTCCGGAATGTAACCTCAGTCACCAGATGGCAAAATCCGGCAGGCAGCTTCTCAAGGTCTGTATTTCCTCATGATCCTCTTTTCCCGTGGAATGAAGACAATTACGGTCCGCTTGTAATACCCGCGAAAGGGGCAACAGTGCAGATTGACGGGAATAATATTTCCAAATATCACAGGATAATAGAGGCTTATGAGCAAAACAGCCTTGAAACAGATGGGGACATTATTTATATAAACGGTGAGATAGCAGATACCTACACATTCCGGATGGATTATTATTTCATGATAGGTGACAACCGCCATAATTCACTGGACTCCAGGTTCTGGGGTTTTGTTCCTGAAGATCACATAGTTGGCCGGCCAACATTTGTCTGGCTATCTCTTGATAAAAACAGGTCGGGACTCAGGAAGATCCGTTGGAACAGGTTGTTTTCCGGAACAGGATAGCAATGAAACAGGATAGCACTGAAATTACAACCCGCTGTATTTAAGTGCATTAACCCTAAATAACCAGGCATTTTTTTACAATATTTTAAATCTGCATAATCCCCCCTTATGACTTCGGTAAGCCTGTAAGGTTTGCCCGGTCAGAAAGGGAACTCTTCAAAGTCAACTTCTCTTTCAATCCTTTCAGTCGAGGGCCTGTCTGCTATTTCATGCCTCTTATTGCCATCAACATAAATTGCCCTGTATGGTCTTGTAGGGCATATATATTCACATGCTCCACATCCTATACAGGTATCTTCATTTACTTCAGGAA
>SKND01000305.1 GCA_007120695.1 Bacteroidales bacterium
ACCTCAGCAAGTCCGCCCAGTTCACCTGCAAGATGAACAACACCGGGGGCATTGCGCGGTATTGCAGGCCAGAAACTCATCTCATTATGCCTGAAAATTTGTCGTCCCACTATCAGTCCCCACACCTCGTCTGAATTTTTCTCAAACCTGAGCTGGGTAAATGGTATTTTCATCTCTGCTGCCCATCCCCAGTCATGTATACTTGTTTTTACCTGCCAGATTGGGTCCCATGTGTGGTCCTCATTTTGCCCGTCGTTTGACAGGATAAAGTCAGCTCTAACACCTGCCGAACTGACGCCGAATATAAATGCAGTCCGCAGGTCATGATAACTGTCGAATGCTACAAACACCATATCGCCGTCGGCATCATCCCTTCGGCTCATCCTGTTGATTATGCTGTCAGGTGAAGAGTCATATGCTTTAATGGCTACGTACAGGTTAACATCATCATAGCAGATCTTGAATTCAGTAGGCTGAGAAGGCTGGCGATCCTCAAAAGGTTCATGCTGTACAAAGCTGCCTTCCCATTCATTTAATTTCCAGGCATCGTCGCTTATTTCACCATCTATTGTTGGCGGACTTTCAACTTTGTATGCTTCGTAATATCTTTTTGTTTTACCCTGACTGTTTACGGCTAGAATTGAACAGAAAAGATAAAATAACACAAGAATGGTTGTTTTCATTATAATTGATCCTCTGTTTTATTAAAGACGCACAGATTAGAGATAAGTTACAGGGGTTTTTAAAATATAAGCCCTACCACCACCAGAAGGGGGCTTTAGCTAAGGACACGGGTATTATATTAATCCGTTGAATCCTTATTCATACTTTATTATTCCTTTGCAGGAAGTGGTGGATGAGAATTTCACATTAAAATTTTTCATGCATCTGTGTGTAATCTTACTCAGAAAAAATTTACTGTATATTTGCTAAATAATAACTAAACCTTCAATTATGAAAATTCAAATATTTGCATTTGCAATTTTTATTTTCACCTCCTTTTCTATGCCTGATCAACAAGGTTTATCATTAGGTGATGACGCACCTGTTTTTAAAGCCTTTGCTGATGATGGATCAATCTGGGATATTCAAAATTACCTTGGAAAGAGTTACATTGTGGTTTACTTTTATCCAGCTGCAATGACCGGAGGATGTACCAAACAAGCATGTTCTTACCGTGACCACAGGGAGGATCTGCTAGAAGCAGGCATTGAGGTTGTTGGCGTTAGCGGAGATAAAATTGAAAGCCTCAGCCTTTTCAAACAGGCAGAAAACCTCAACTTCACACTTTTATCTGATGAGAAAGGCGATATTGCCAAAGCATTTGGTGTTCCTGTCAGTGAAGGTGGAACAATTAAACGTACAGTTGGAGAAGCTGAATATGAACTTGTACGGGATATAACTACACGGAGATGGACTTTTATTGTAGGTAAAAACAGTAAAATCATCTATATAAACGATTCTGTCAATGCAGAAAATGACACGGAAGAGGTCCTGAATTTTATAAAAAATCAGGCATCTTATCTGTGATAAGTGCTATCACATACTCACATGACACATACTCTTTATTTTAAAAGTATAAAGCAGATGTGGCTGTCATCGGGATTTGTATACCGAATATGAATTACCTGAAAAAAATGATTAATTGATCATTAGATTGATTATCTTGATTTGTTGGTGTGAACCATCCATACTGCCAATTGTTTAAGTCAAATATTTGCTTATAAAAACAAAAAAACCAGGTTTATGAGAAGCCAACCCGGAATTGCAAAAATGATAAGGGCTCATTTTCTAACCTCCATTATCGCTCCGATAATATTAGGAACCTTATTGGCTGTTCATCTGAACGAAACTCTGGAGTTGCTCAATTTTATAATTGTTCTGATTATAGGAATTGGTTTGCATGTAGCCACCAATGTATATAACGATATTTATGACACCTTACAGGGAACAGATAAGGTTAATGTGCACCGCAATGAATCCAGTGGAGGTTCAGGTGTATTGCTTGATAATCCTGAACTTATGGGTAAAATGTATCTCCTGGCCCGCATCGGCTTGATTGTGGCGCTTGCGGGAACCATTGCTCTCATGCCACTTATAAATAAGATGCTTTGGCCATATTTGTGGGGACTATTTCTGCTCTCAGCCTTTTTCAGCAAATACTATACGGCGCCACCATTTAAGCTTGCTTACAGGGGTTGGGGCGAATTTTCTGTCTGGTTCGCTTTTGGTCCAATGGCAGTACTGATAGCCACCATTAGCCAGAACCTGGGATTACATCCCCTGGTTTGGCTGTTGATGCCTGCTACGGGGCTAAGCACCTCATCCATATTACTGGCAGGTCAGATGATTGATCTGGACGCTGACCGGGCTGGAGGAAAACACGGTGTAGCATCACGCATGGGCACAAAATTTACATCAGTTCTATATCTTATAGTGCAATCAGGAATAGTTGCAAACTTAATTCTACTTTATATATACTTCCCGGGCAATTCATGGATTTTCCTTTTTGCACTTATACCTTACCTTATCATTTTTCCAAAAGCTGCAGGTATCATATTCAAAAACCATGACAATCCTGACTTATTGAAGAAAGGCGCTAAACTTACAGTGCTTATCCATGTAGCGTTTTCATTTTTACTGATCGTCGGTTTCATCATTTATATTTTTGTATGACCTTTGACACAGCTCAAAGCTTACATGTCAAATATCATATGACATTTTGATCAAACTTAAATGTAAACGATGTTATGATATTTTGCTCATACTTAGATGTAAACGATGTTATGATATCTATATATTACTAAAAAATCCATATTAGTAAAATGTAAAAACCAAAGGCGGTACCAGAACCAATCATATTTACCAGATCATTAGGAGTAATGGACTCTAAAGTCTTTCTGTTCTTAAAATATTTCAGACGAAGTAGTTTACTTTCAACAAAAGTTCCGAGTAAGGAATCTGCAAAGCAGGCCAAAAAAGCAGATATGCTTAGAATTGCAATAATAGCCCAATTCCAATGACTGAAAAAGATGTAGTATGATGAGGCTGAAACAACAGTTGCACCGGTCAGTGCGGCCAAACTGCCAAAAAAGGAAATACCTCCATTGGTACCGGCAGGAACCATGCGCATTTGTGCCAGAGAAATGCACCTTTTATTAAGCAAAGGACCAATTTCACTTGCCCAGGTATCTGCAGTTACTGCAGCCACGAAAGCAATAAAAAACAGTATGAATATTTCATTTTGGGTAAATAAAAAGAAGGCAAGACTGATAACTGCCCATACTATATTGGCTATAACCTGCCAGGCATTGCGGACTGAAGATATATCTTTCACACCTTGTTTTGCATGGTGTAGTTTTGTAAAAGCGGCAGAGCTCATAAAGAAGAGCAAAACAGGCAGCAACCAATTCCACCCTCCTATGCCGGCAAGGTAAAAACCCAGTAAAAAGGCAACAAAACTTCCCCTGCGCGTAAGAATATTCAATTGAAATAACAAAAAGCATCCTCCCGCTAAAGCAATAGTAATAGCAACCAAAAGCAGATAATCGACATCATTATGATACGTCAGAAAGAAAAGCAATGCAAGGCCGGCCGGAATACTTAAATTATCAGAACCCCGCATTGATACAGTTTCAAAAATTATCGCCCATAATAAAACAAAAACGACAAACAGGATATTTAACCTTAAAAAATCAGGCAATAAAAAATAAAGAATCAAATAAGCAGAAAAGGTGTACACTATAATTCCGTAAATACTTTTTTTGTCATGTAACATCCTTATCCAGCTGTTGCCAATCTGTATCTGACCTGCAAAATTTGCCAGTGGATCTGAAATGGACAGCACCAGCAGAGAAGATTGAAAATAATACGAGGGCAGGTTCCAGGTAATCAAATAGGATGCTAAAACACCCACGGGATAAAACAGGGTTCCCAGACTAGTGTATTCAGTTTTATGCAAGAAATGAAATTTCCTGTAATTGAAAGTTATAAATGAGAAAAACGTACCGGCTAAGATCAAATACAATAAAAAATCCTTTTCTAAAATATAGCTAAGCATCCATATGGTAAGACCTGTAAACAGGTGTGTGAGTTTCCTTAATATTTGTCCCTTCTTATATGCCATTATTCTGGTCTCACCTGTTATTCATCCCAGCAGTCAACTTTAACGAGCCCGTTCCTTTAATGTGGACGCTAAGTTAATCCAAAAAGGTAATAACAGGTTAACTGGTTAACTGGTTAGACTTTCCCGATTTTGCAATTTCCGAATCAAAATATAACAAAATACCAAATATTTTAGTTCATTGCTGCAATCATCAATTAACTTTGAGCGAAGATATTCCGCCATCAACACCATAAACCTGCCCTGTAATCCATCCCGATTTATCAGACAATAAAAACGCAGCCATTTCAGCAATATCATTAACAGAACCTACCCTCTTCATGGGATGGCGTTGTGCATTAGCTTCACGTTTAACATCATTGTTTAGCAACCCTGATGCCAGGGGAGTATCGGTAATTGAAGGAGCAATACAGTTCACCCTTATTTTAGGCGCAAACTCTGCCGCAAGGGCGCGCGTAAGTCCCTCTACTGCTCCCTTGGAAGCTGAAACAAGGCTGTGAAAATTGAAGCCCATTTTTACTGCAACAGTTGAAAATAAAACTACAGAAGCTAATTCTGACTGTTTAAGCCTGGGCAGCAAAGCCTGTATTACTTTTACTGCACCGACCACCTGTAAATTGAAATCAGTCATAAAATCTTCAGGCTTTACCCTTACAAAGGGTTTAAGGTTGATAGTACCCGGACAATAGGCCAGTCCGTCGATCTTGCCGGGCAGGAAATCAAGATTCAGGGTATCTGCAGTAACATCAAGAAAATGATATTCCACTCCTTCTGCTTTATCATCAACCGGGGTATTTCGATAGGTTGCATAAACCTTATGCTTATCCCGGTTAAGAAGAGAAGTCAGCTCCTTACCTATTCCCGATGATGCTCCTATTACAAGATAATTTTTCATAAGTTTTGGTTATTATTAGTTTAATATACTATGTTCGGAATATTCAAAAAACCCTTATAAATTAGTCAGGCAATACTTGTTTAAGCATCATGACCATAATGCAAACAAAATAAATCGGCAAAAGTTCGGCAAACAATGTAATCCAGGCCAATTGCAGGATCATCAAATCTATACTAAGTCTATATCCCTTTAATTGCTCTTTTTGTCATATTCTATTTATGGGAAGTTAAGTTAGGATCATTTGATAACCTTACTGTTAACTATAGAGAACAATAATAAGTGAATTAAATTAGATGAATAATATCTAGGGAAGATTGCAATGCAAGAGGGGCTGCTCTTTGAAGCAGCCCCTCTTTTGCTTTAGTCGTATATAGTAAAAAGAATGTAACAAAATTATCTTTGGGTGTCGTTTATTCCAAAGGTAAAAGCACCGTGTCAATTACGTGAATAATTCCGTTCGAGGCCGAGATATTAGATGCTACAATACTAACATCCTGGCCTGCAATATCGGTGATCACACCTGCTGAATTTACCGAGAATGTCTCGCCAAGAAGGGTTGTGATGGTCCGTGGACGTACCGGTGGAACCACGCTGTTCGCAGCACGACGGCCCTCAGCAACATGGTATAGGAGCACTTTAGTTACGGTGCCCTCACCGAGAAGGTCGTCGATCGCGGCGAACGGACCATCTTCTTCAAGTAAATCTCCATCTAAATCATCACTCAGTAAACCGACCAAGTTCACGAAAGCTTCATCGGTTGGAGCGAAAACAGTGTACTGTTCGCCGCCAGTGAAGACTCCGGTTAGCCCGGTGTATTCGAGAGCTGCGAGGAGCAGTGTAAACTCGGGTTCATCCGCTGTGGCAGAAGCAACAACAATATCGGCAATGGAAGCATCGCCTGGGGCTGGAGCTGCCTGAGCACGACCTCTTTTCAGTTCAGGACCATTTACCTCCAATTCAGAGGCTTCAGCTTCAGCCATTGTTACTGAATCGTCTTTTTCACAAGATACGGCAAATAATGCCAGGGCGGACAATAACAAAGTATTCAAAATCATCTTACGCCCGAAAACTTCAGAAATTTTGTTTCGCATATTAATTAAGTTTTAATTTAACAATAATTTATAAACACAAAACAAAATTATTTGTTTAACGAATTATGCTTTTATCTCAACGCAAATATTTTCTCAATAAATTTTATCAGTCTATTGAAAGAAATTTCAAACTCAACCTTCCTTGTGATAAGGTCTCCGTCACTTTTTACCAACAGTCCTTATTGAGATTCGGTTAGAATAGTTTGCTGGACGATGGACACTGCCCGTTATCACGAAGCAAGGCTTTTACGTTATGCTTTTACGTTATGCTTTTACAATTTGATGCCTATTAATAAAATCCGGATCAATAATGACTCCAAGGCCGGGTCCCGAAGGCACTTTTATCGTCCCATTTTCATCTATTGTCAGGCTTGATGTCGGGCATTCCACTTCAAATCGCTGATTAAACCCTTTGAATTCGTGAAAAGGAGCGGCATTTGGTAAAACCGATACAAAATGCATCATGTAAAGGTACCCCAGTCCAGGCCCGGACATATGGGGTGTACACAAGATGCCAGCCGCGCCAGCCATGCGGGCGACTTTAACCGACCGGATCATGCCGCCAAAATAAAACTGATCGGGTTGTACTATCTGCAATGCATTGTTTTTTATCATCCATCTGAAATTGTACATGCCCGGCTCTTGCTCTCCTCCGGCCACGGGTATATCAAGAGCGTCTGCTACCTGCTTTGTCCCCTCATACCAGTCAAAAGGAACCGGCTCCTCGAAATATCCATAGTTGTATTCCTCCATCAATTTACCGATTTTGATAGCTTCCTCAACAGAATATCCTCCATTTGCATCGGTGTACAAAGTCATTTCATTACCAAACGTTTCCCGTACCAGAGGAATTAACTTTTCACTCCTGCCCCTGGGATGTTCATCCTCGTGCATCCGTCCTGCCACTTTAAATTTCAATGCTTTGAACGGCCATTCGCTAACATTCGCCTGAATCCGGGCTATTGACTCTTCAGCACTTCTGCCCCTGTTATTATTCGCCAGATATAAAGGAATATGCGTATGATGAATCTCTCCAATTAATTCCCCCATCGATTTACCAGCTATTTTCCCAAGCATATCCAGTACAGCCTTTTCGACAGTAGCCAAAGGCAGCCACAGAGCCAACCCCTGGAGCTTATAATTGTGCAGATACACATCCTTCATGATCTCTTCGAGCTTAACAGCATCTTTTCCAATAAAAAAAGGCTGTACCCGTTGAATAAAAATGGGATATAAGGATGTCATGTACAGATCATTGCTTACACATATTCCTTCCGCACCTTCATGCGAAACTACTTTGCACAGTATACTGTTGTCATAACGCAAAAGAGAAATCTGTTCGATGATCACCGGATCTGAAAACAGTTCCGTTTTTAAAACAGGCCGGGACAAAATCTCATCGAGTTTTGAATATTTGATTCCGGTGTCACTTCCTTCATCAGAAGCACAAGAATTTAATAAAAATGAGCTGCCCGCCAGGCTAAGGGTGGCTGATTTAAAGAATTTTCGTCTGTTCATTTTTATAGTTTCATTGGCGCGGTTAATTCCCCTTTCCAAAATACATTTTCTTTTTTCAGAAATAACTGTTTTGCATTTTTCAAACCTTGCTTGAGAATCATTTACTAATTAAGGACAAGTTATAAATAATTCAAAAATTATCAATTCCAATAATCATAAAAATATATATGATGCGGATGCCGTCAACTCATCATTCCCTGAAGCAGATGGACGGGGCTGCCGAACCTGGTATATCATTAGCTGTTTTACCTGCCCGGGGCGGCAAATGAAACCTTTAACGGGGCCTGGGCCAGCTTGACAGAGCGAAACCAGCCGTAACGACGGGTTAGTAATTTTAACTGTTTTTAAACTGATCTAATAATTGATAGAATTGAACATAGCTCACCTTCGGAATTAATTTTAATAAATTTATTCAAAAACTTCTTGGGAAGAGTTTTCAGAGATGGTAATTTTAAATTATAATTAATCTAAATTAAACATAATGTGTTAAATTATTTTTCATAAACTGTTTACCATCTATAGTTTTACGAAAATGATTAAGAAAGAATAATGGGTTCTTAAACACGAAGACATGTCGTTTTTATTTCTTCAAATATTAGAGGAAAGATGGACTAACTATTTAACTGTTTGCTTATTAGTATATACAAATTCAAATTTTCTAACCAATTAAAATGATTATTGTTATGAAACGACTAAATCAAACTTCGGGTATTTTTTTTATGATGTTTGCCATTGTGGGAATAGTTATGTTTAGTGGTTGTGAGAG
>SKND01000017.1 GCA_007120695.1 Bacteroidales bacterium
CCTTCCACAACCCTGTTTCTGACAAGCTGGAGATACTTGTGATAATCAGGCTTCCAGGCATCAATAAATATGAAATCAAATGTACCCGGGACTTTCGGGATCTCTTCAAGGGCATCGGCGGTCCTTACTTCTATAACCTGGTCAAGGCCGGCTTTTTTGAAGTTTTCCCTGGCTTCGGCCGCAGCCAGAGGGTTTATCTCCAGAGTAGTCAGTTTTCCCCCGTTTTGTTTAAGAGCCAGACCGACCCACAATCCCGAGTACCCGTTTGATGTTCCTATCTCCAAACCTTTCTTATACCCGTTTTCAATTATCAGATCGTAAAGGAAACGGCCATCCACTGCTGGTACATTCATTCCACCGTGTTGCCTGGGTAGATTTCTTAGCATGGGAAGGATCGTTTCGTTATCTATTCCCCGGAAGGGATCTCTGCTTTGTTCCGTTTCATCGCCTGATGGATTAACGGGCATGATCAGTGCAGCAGCAAGGAGTGTAAATGTCAGAATGCCAAATATGATAATTCTTCTGGTTTTCATGCACTAAGGTTTTTGTTTGACCAGAATCTCCAGTCAGATTACTTTTAAAATATTTTACCACTATATAAGACTTATATCAGGCAGAAAAGTTTAATCAGCAGCTAATAAACAGCATTTAAATAATGTTTGTCCATAATATCCACCTGCTGCGTTACGCTCGTCAAAAAAATGCTCATTTACCTCATGTAAACTCCGCTTTTTTGACTTCACAAGCCTTGCATCCGAACATTAACCTTCGGTTGATCTCACATGCAATGAATCTCTCATTTGTCGAAATCCATCAGATGTGACATTAACCTTCGGTTGATCTCACATGCAATATGCTTTTCATTGTTGATTACAAACCTGATGTGACATTAACCTTCGGTTGATCTCACATGCAATGAATCTCTCATTTGTCGAAATCCATCAGATGTGACATTTTGATTCAGACACTGACTTTATAGACGGACTCTAATTAAAAAGGTGCAGGTAAAATGTTTTACCAGATAAAAGGTATTTTTGCCGGATATTATTAACAGCTTATTATAATCATGGATGATAAAAAACCTGATAAAAGGCCATTGCAGAAGATGTTCACATCCGTCCCCCCTTCATATGACCTTCTTAACCGGATCCTGACGCTGCGACTTGATCAGACATGGAGGAAAAAGGCCGCCTTGAAATGCTTTGAAAATGAGCCATCCAAAGTACTCGACCTGTGCTGTGGAACAGGCGACCTGGCAGTATATTTCGGTAAGATGGCAAATGAAGAAACCTCCATTACAGCCCTGGATTACAGCATGCCTATGCTTGAGCTTGCGCGGAAAAAGGCTGCGGGAAAGGGCATTGCCCCGGTTGAGTTTATACATGGGGATGCAGCCGCTATGCCGTTTGCCGAAAACCATTTTGATTCGATTGGAATTGCTTTTGCCTTTCGCAACCTGACTTTTCATAACCCCGACCGGGATCGGTTCCTTGCGGAAATATTGCGAGTACTAAAACCGGGCGGCCGCTTTGTGATAGTAGAAACCAGTCAGCCGAAAAACGTTATTCTCCGCAAGCTGTTTCATTTCTACCTCAGATGGATAACCGCACCGGCAGGAGGAGCTCTGTCAGGCCATTACGGGGCATACAAATACCTTGCCCATTCAGCCAGGTTATACCATAACCGCGGGGAGCTTGAACAGCTGCTTAACGATGCGGGCTTCGGCAAAGTCAGTTCTGAAATGCTTGCCGGTGGTATAGCCGCTATTTTTGTCGCAGAAAAGTGATGATTTTCCCGGTGCCGTTGTGACGGTCGGGTCAGATGGTCATTCATATCTTTTTAAAGAGGCAGAACCAGGTTATTACAGGAACAGTGAACCTGCCGGTGAAGTTGGTAAAACCTATACTCTCGACATTCTTTATGAAGGCGAAATGTATAATGCAACATCTGCCATTTATGAAACAATGGAAATAGATTCGATCGGGTTTAAAAACTTCATCGAGGTTGGCCGGCTGACATGCTACATTATGAGGTGCTGATATACAGTCAGGATTCGCCTGAGCCTGATCAGTTTTACGTTTTTAAACAGTCTGTCAACGGCGTGTGGTCTGACACTTTGCTCTACTGGGGCGTTTATATGGATGCATTTTTCAATTGAGAGTATATTGAAAGGGAATCAGTCAGCCAGATAAGTTTGCATCTGCAATATATTTGAAATTACAATATTAATATGCAACCTTCGGGATGATTTTTGCATCTAAGTTGTTGTAAGCATAACAGTAAAATAATTTTGAGTATGTCAAATATAGCAGACATGAAAAAATCAGCCATAATACTTGTAATAATGATGTTCCTTCCGGGACTGTCATGTGACGAGAAGGATGAAGTCCGCGTCGGACCGGTAGAGATAAAACTGTCGCAGGAGCAGATTGAAATCATTGACGGGAGCAACCGTTTTGGTCTTGACCTTTTCAGGGAAGTGGTCGATGCTGAACCGGCATCCGAAAACTTATTCATATCGCCGCTGAGTGTGCATCTGGCATTGTCAATGGCCTGGAACGGTGCAGACGGGGACACCAGGCAGCAGATGATGGAAGTTCTTAATTACCCTGATCATGATGATGAAACAATAAACGCCTCAATCATGAAGCTGATTGAAGACCTTCTTTCAGTAGACAAAAAAGTGGAAACAGGCATCGCCAATTCAATATGGTACAGGGATACGTGGGACATAAAGCAGGACTTTCTTGATGTGAACAAAAAGTATTTTGATGCAAGGATAGGCCCGCTCGATTTCGACAATCCTGCATCGCGCGATATCATCAATGCATGGGTGGCGGAAATGACAAACAACAGAATTGAAGAAATTGTCGATCAGATTGATGTCGATCATGTGATGTTCCTTATCAACGCCATCTATTTCAAGGGAGTATGGACGAAAGAGTTTGTTGCGGAGAATACCCGGGAGAGGCCATTTTATTTATCTGCGGGCAATCAGAAGGAGGTAATGACAATGGAGACTGAGGGTGAATTCGGATATGCTGAACGTGATGGATACAAAGTTGCCGAATTGCCTTACGGGCAGGGGAATTACAGTATGCTTGTTTTCCTCCCTGACCAGGACCTGGGTGCTGACGGACTTATACGAAAGCTCGACACCGACGAGTGGAACACACTGCCCGACAGGCTTGCCAGCAAGCAGACCGTTAATATAAGACTGCCGAGATTTACTTTTGAGTATGATACTGACCTGGATGGGGCACTCATCAACCTTGGCATGACAGATGCTTTTGATGAGCGCAGGGCTGATCTGAGCCGCATTGCAGATGCGGGTGTTCAGAATCTTTATGTATCAAGGGTGAGGCACAAGTCCTTTGTTGAGGTTAATGAAGAAGGGACTGAGGCAGCTGCGGTAACATCGGTTGAAGTAAGTGTTACCAGTTTTGACCCTGATGCACCGCAAATCACCAATTTCCATGTAAACCGTCCGTTTGTTTTCGCAATAAAGGAAAAATACACCAATTCAATAATTTTCATTGGACGGGTTATGGAGCCATAATGTTTATAAAAGAGAGCGGGTATGTTCCTTTTTGAAATTATTCTGCTCAGGCCATTCTTTCCAGCATACTATTTGTGCTGATCCTGTCAATAAGCAATTTAACGGTCCTTACCAGTTCACCGTTTTCTGAGTAGTCGGCCGGTGCAACATAGTCGGTGCGGTTCTGTAGGATCATTTCCCGGCACTTCTCCTCCTGCGATTTCTCGCCGGGTTTTGTTTTAACATCAGGATTGTAGACGGCAATAGTAGCACCTCCCTGGTATTTCAGCATTTTCATTGCAGGAACATCGGTTTCGCCATCACCTATATAAATCATTTTCGAGAAAGGTACCGGTTTCGCCTCTTCAGGAAGGAAGCGGTTGATCTTTTCATTGTCCCATGAATTATCAATTCCTTTGTTTATCCTGAAAAGGTACTGGGTCTTGTTGGTATAGTTAATAGCAAGAGCGGCCCACTCAGCTATGCCATCATTGTCATATTTGAATCCCGATGCAAAGATGTTTTTGAAATACCGGGCGATGGCGGTCCCTTCAATAAACTCCCTTAACCCTGATGAGATAATGTGGTGCTCCAGTTCTATTCCCCGGTCACGGGCATAACTGTTTATCAGATCGAAATAACTTTCAACGCCCGGGAAAAAGCTGATGCCACTGCCATAATTATTGAAGTCGGCGCGCCTTATTGGTATTTCCTTCTCAATGGATTTTTGCAGCATAAGGTTCATATAGGCAAGAATGCCGTCCATATCATTTTCCCTGGCTATCCTGTTGGCTTCTTCCCAGAACTGCTCTTTCGGAATGCCAAGCTTTGGCAGGAATGAGTGCTCCTGCATGTTTCCCGGTGCGAGTGTGCCGTCAAAATCGTATGCGATTGCTGCTTTTATAATTTTATCAGACATAACAGTTTGTTTCCGTTTAAGTTACAGCATTGACCAGTATCACTGGTGAATCTGAAGGCAAAGATAAGTGGTTAATTGCGTTAACCATGAACACTTCTTCATTGATTAAGTTACTATAAATAAAATATCTTTGCAAAATGGCAGATAAGAATGCAGGGAAGCTGAAAAAAGAGCTTGGGCTAATCGATATTATTGCTCTGAGTACCGGATCAATGATCAGTGCGGGGTTTTTTATGTTACCCGGTATTGCAGCCCAGCAGGCCGGACCTTCAGTCTTTCTGGCATATCTGTTTGCAGCTTTCCTGATTTTGCCGGCCATGTTCAGCATGGCCGAACTTGCAACTGCTACTCCCAAAGCCGGAGGGGGATATTTTTTTATCGACAGGAGCATGGGCCCAATGGCAGGGACAATTGGAGGAGTCGGAAACTACCTGGCTGTTATTCTGAAAACGGCCTTTGCCCTGGTTGGTATCGGAGCTTATGCAGCACTCTTTTTTGATATCCCTGTCAAGCTGACGGCGCTCATTTTCGGATTTGTATTTATGATAATGAATATCCTGGGTGTAAGGAAAGCCTCCGGTATTCAAAAGATCTTTGTCTTTTTACTTGTTGTTATCCTTGTTTTCTTTTTAGCTGAAGGGATTCGTGAAATATTTTTCTCTGATTCCAGAAATGAATACATGCAAAACTTTTCGCCATTCCTGCCTAATAGTTTTACCGGCCTTATGACAACAACCGGACTGGTGTTTGTTTCTTATCTGGGACTGACACAGATAGTTAGTATGGCCGAGGAGATAAAGAATCCGGAACGTAACATACCTCTCGGGTTAATACTGTCTCTGGCTCTTACCACCATTATTTATGTAGTAGGTGTTTTTATAATGACAGGAGTGATCCCTCCTGAGGAATTTTGGGCAGACAGGGCTCCTGCATCGACTGCCGCTTCAAAGGTATTTACATTACTTTCACCAAAAATTGGCACATTACTTATAATTGTAGCCGCTGCAAGTGCCTTCGCATCTACCGGAAATGCCGGTTTGATGACCGCCTCCCGCTTTCCGCTTGCCATGTCGAGGGACAGGCTGTTTCCGGAAATACTTAGCCGGCTTAACAGATTCAATACTCCTGTAGTGTCTGTATTGATAACATCAGCCATATTGTTTCTTGTTATAATTTTTGTCAGCGAAAGTAACATTGCAAAGCTGGCCAGCAGTTTTTTGATTTTAATTTTTATCCTGATAAATGCATCGGTTATTGTAATGCGAAATAGCAGGATCGAGGCTTACGACCCTGGCTATCATTCACCCCTGTACCCATGGATGCAGATATTCGGTATTATAACCTCCTTTTTTCTTATCATATACCTGGGCTGGGGACCAGGATTATTCACCATGGGAATAACAGGCTGTGCTGCTATGTGGTACTGGTATTATGCGCGCAAGCACACCAGGCGTGAAGGAGCTATTTACCATTGGTTTGCACTACTTGGGAAAAAAGAACACAAAGGACTTGAAAATGAATTTTTGCATATTCTGAAGGAGAAAGGTTTACGTGACGGAGACCCTTTCGGGGAAATGATCGTTCAGGCAAGAATTACCGATCTGGGGACAAAAAGAGTTGCTTTCAAGTCGCTCATCACCGATATTACAAAGAGATTTGCACAGGATCTCAAAACCACCGACAAGGGCGAACTCAGAAATGAATTCCTTGCTGTGACCGGTATTGATCCGGCATTGATAATCCCACGCGTATCGATATTGCACGGAAAGATAGATAATATAGAAAAACCGATGCTAAATGTTGTGATCTCTCAAAGAGGGGTTAAAAAACCTGTTGCTAAGGGCGAGATCATTTCTGAGGACAACATAAGGGTGTTCTTTTTTATGCTTAGCAGGAGCGATGAGCCCAAACAGCAGCTGCGTCTTCTGTCAAGACTGATGGATATAGTTGAAAGGGATAATTTTGTTGAAGATATTACAGGAATAAAAAATCACAGGGAGATAAAAGAATTCCTTCTCCATAACGACAGGTATATTACCCTGATTCTTGAAAAGGGATCTCCACAGGAGGAGCTTATAAACAAGGCGCTTAAGGATATAAAGTGGCCGGGCGATGTACTTGTTGCACTGGTCCAGCGTAAAAACCAGATCTTCACCCCCCGGGGAGATACGGTATTGCGTGAAAATGATATTATCACAATTATCGGCGAACCCAGGGGAGTAAGGACCTTGTTTGACCTTTACATTCATGATAAAAGTTAAAAATCCTGCATATCCGGTTCCTGGTCTGAAACTCTTCCGAAACATAAAATGCCCGGAAAACAAGATTATAATACAGAGCGAGATGTCTTTTTTGCTCAGACAGGCTTTACTTTTTGCCCCGGAATAAGTGTCCGGTTTGATCCGGACTGATTGCCAAAAGGTTTGATAAAGAAAGGGGGTACAGGATTTCAATCCTGTACCCCCTTGATTATTAAGTTGTCCTGCCAGGGGTCGAACCTGGACTCTTCTGATTCAGAGTCAGACGTGTTGCCAATTACACCACAGGACAATTAGAACCGCGAAAGTAATCATTATTCAGAAATAACAAAAATTAAAAAATAAAGCCAACTCCAATCTTAAAACCGGAGGTTGAAATATTTGATTTTATATCCGTATTCCAGCTGTCTTCCAGCGCAAATGCATCATAGGGAATTGTATAACTGTCAGAATATGACCATTGTGGTGACATTGGAAGGTTTTTCCATAAAGAATAAAAGTAACCGGCTTTCAGGAAAATGTCATTGGTAACTTCATACCTGGCCTCAATACTCAACCGGTAGTTTAAAGATATGACCGATCTTGTGTATTCAGGCAGTTCAAATTCACCTGATAGAAATTCATTACCTCTCAGGGGGTCTGTAAACAGCATATTTCCCCCTTGATCATAAACTGTAAGTATATCTCTTTCTACAATATCGTCAATATCAATTCCCGTTCCGGAAAATGTTGCATCGCCGCTTAAGGTTGCCGCGCTGGCCTGTACATTGAAAAACAGTGAAGGCAGAATAAGCCAGTCGCCCGAAACTCCGGCCATGGCTCCCAGTGAATTAAACTCCGTTGATGAGTTTGTCTTCAGGGTTATATCGTTATGGAAAATATAATCCAGGTATACTATTACATTTATCGAATCTTCGGTTGATTCATCGTAAATATTTTGCGACCACCTGTCTGTCAGTTCAGTGTGGGCAGTGATGTTAAGTGTCTGGATCAGATTATCTTTCCACATACCGTACTGTACTCCTCCGATCAGGCTTAGTTGAAATTTTTCATCCCTGATAACCGGGTGGCTGATCGTGAATTGAAATGAGTTCAATGAAATATCGTGTGTTGCATTCCATTCCGATGCCCCTTTATCAGGATCAAAATCACCCTCGTAATTTCCATTTTCCGCTAAATCAAGATCCCTGAAGCCTTCAAACCACGATGGCGGGAAACCCCTGCTGGCATGCAGATCCAGTCCCATGTTCCAGAAACTTACGAATCCGAACCCAAACTGCTCGCTTGTAGCATCATCATCCAGGAATAATCCGGGAACTTTTCCCGATTGTTCATCTGATGCAGCCATTCGAAACCATGAGAGACCGAACCTGGTATCATTTAATTTGTATCCGAGATCCAGTTTGATCGGTATCTCGGCTGCCGGCCTTGTTATTATTGGTATAGATTTGTCACCATAATCCCGCCTGGTATCAAAAAGCATTCCGTTTGGCAGATCACCAGGAGCAACCCATGATGACTCATCGAAAAGAGTAATTTCAGAACCAAGACTCATTTCGGCTCCGCCTATTTTAAGTCCGGGAAAATAGTGAATGTTGAAATCAAAATTTCCACTGTAATTACTGGCGTTTCCTGTGACCGGATCCTGCCAGCTGAA
>SKND01000338.1 GCA_007120695.1 Bacteroidales bacterium
AAGTTCACACCAAAGGTAAAATTATGACTTCCCGAATAGTATGAGAAGTTATTCGTCACATTGAATATATCGTTTGACAGCTCGTTCCCAACTGAATACAGTTCGTTACCCAAAGTCATGTAATACAATGGTGTTGCTCCGTCGAACTCAAGCACTTCAATAAAAGGAAAAGTCTGTCCGCCCGGTATACTCCTGATCGGATCTTCCACCCTGTTAAAACCGATACGAAAATTATTTGCCATATTGGCATTGATAATAGTATTCAATTCACCTACTATTGATGTGACATTATTGTCAACCGAATAGTGACTGTTACGGAAGTTCATTGCTTCAATACCAAACCTGTTGGTATTTCCGTATCTCAATTCCGAGGGATGGTATCGCAGGCTGTTACCGTTCACGGTAACATCGCGGAAGGCTTCATAGCGGTTAAAACGGACCATCAGTTTATTATTCTGGTTAATGTTAAAATCAATCCTTGCATTTAACCGCAGCCCTTCGTTTCCAAAATCGTAACCTTCATATGGACCGGTATTATAATCATAAAGAGCGCTCATCCTCTCGCTTACAAATTCAAGTTGGTCTGCAGGTACTCTTGACACCGTCAATCCGTCGGGAGAAAGACCAGGTCGTGCCGCGACTTTCTGTAAACCAGGGTTTGAGGCTGTCTCCTGTTCAACACTTAAAAAGAAAAAGAGCCTGTCCTGGATTACCGGTCCACTTACCGAGGCACCGAGTATGCGCGTAAATGCCTCTGCTGCTGAAAGTTCCTGCTCACCTATGCTGGTTCCAAGAAAACCCTCATCATTGTAGTAGGTATAGACGGCACCGGTAAACTGATTGCCGCCTCTTTTGGTAATGGCATTGACATTGGCGCCGGAAAACCCGCCCTGCCTGACATCAAACGGAGCCAGATTCACCTGAACCTCTTCGATTGCTTCAAGGCTTAGCGGATTGGAGCCGGCAAACTGAGCAGTTCCAAGACCGAAATTATTATTATAAATTATACCATCAATAGAGTAGTTGTTAAACCTGTTATCCCTTCCGGCAAAACTGGTTCCGCTGCTCTGAGGTGTTAGTCTGGTAAGATCATTTATGCTCCGGGATATAGTCGGAACCGACTCTATTGATTCCGAATCAATATTTGTTGCTGCACCAGTGCGGCCTGAATTAAATGTCCTGTCAGTCATGCCTAGGACAACTACCTCGTCGAGCGCTATGTGGTCTTCAATAAGGGTAAAACTGAAATTTCTGTCATCACCAAGACCAAGCCTTATATCAGGAATTACTTCTGTCCTGTAACCTATAAAGCTAACCGTCAAAGTGTAGGGCCCTCCTGATTGGATGTTCGGCAGGTTAAATCCACCATCAAGTCTTGTAGTTGTCCCATAGGTAGTCCCGGTAGGATTATGTACAGCAATAACTGTTGCACCAGGTAATGCCTGTCCCCGATCATCCAGCACCCTGCCATTCATTGCTGCGGTAGTAACACCCTGCGGGAAAGCAGTTACTGCCAGACTCATAAAGGCTATCACAAAAGCCAGTTTATTAATAATTTGCATAGTTGTTTTTTAAGTTTATTAATAAAATATTAGGGTTAAAATCAAATTCCGAATCCATCGGCAAAATTATATTCCGGTATACACATATCCGGAATTTTAATATTAAATAATTGTTAAACCGGAACAAAACTCACCCATTAAAGAATACTGTTTCTACTCCTAAATCAGGTAATCCCCTGTTTAAATTATAATTGCACGGACACCAAACTTCTGACAACAATTTCATGGAAAGATTATCGTTCATTATAGTTTAGCCTGTCATTCAATTACTTTAAAAATATGCAGAATGTAAATCAAAAGTATCACAAAGAAAGGAAATATTGACTTACCGGTATTAATGGTTACAATTGAAAATATCAAAATTTTATTAACAACTCATAAGTCTGGAAATTTATACTATTCATAAAAAGAGCATGCCGTGAGCCATATTGACCATATTATTTAGAAACTTTTTGGAATTATGCCTAAACAGCGTACTGTAATATTTGAATTTGCAAATAAAAAAGATAAGTGTCTATTTAACTATATTTTGGAACTCTATAATATAGCACATAAGTCCTGAAATTATTAAATAACTGCAACTTTGAAGGATAAAAGCCCGTACAAAAGAATCTGAATACTCAACAAATAAAGGCAATTCTTGTTATTGCTTTATAAACTGTATTGCCTGAAATATTGGCAGGTTTGTATGCAAATGGTTAATTTAGTTTAATAATTTGACATTGATCAGAATATTACCGAAATTGTACACTTGGTTAAAGTTGTGATTTAAAGATATGACAGTAGAGAAAAAAATATTCAATCCTTTTCCGGGTCTCAGGCCATTCAACCCCAAAGAGGGCGAATATTTCTTTGGCAGGACTAATCAAATCCGGAAAGCCATTGAAAAAGTGATCAAGCAGAGATTCGTTGCCCTGATAGGATCATCCGGTTCAGGCAAATCATCCTTAATTAATGCCGGGATTCTGCCGGGTTTGTCACATATTTCAGATATTAATGACAATTCCGGATGGAAATCAATCACTACCAGGCCGGGGGCATCACCTGTAGATAATCTTGCCAGGTCCATTGCAGAAAGCAGATCTAAGAGTAGTGCTTCAGATAATATTGATATCCAATCAGGTAAAATTGCAGCAATCCTGCGTAACAATTCATATGGCCTGACCGAGGCGTTGCAGCAGGAGCAAACCAATGAAACCGATAAGATACTCCTGGTAATTGATCAGTTTGAAGATCTTTTCAGATTCAAGCGAAGCAGAAACAATAAGACAAATATCCATGAATTTGACATTTTCATAAAACTGATCATAGAAGCTCAGAAGCAGCAGGAAGTGCCTGTTTTTATAATATTAGCCATCCGGTCAGATTTTCTTGATGAATGTCAGGCATTCAAGGAGTTGAACCATTTGATAAATGACAGCAACTTTATACTGCCGCAGCTGACAACAGAAGACATGCTGGAGGTTATGAATAAACCAGCCGTCCTGGCAGGTGGTGAGTTGGACCTGAGACTTCAGCAGAGACTCCTGAATGACATAAGAGACAAAGCCGACCAGTTGCCTCTTCTGCAGCATATACTCAACAGGATGTGGGAACACTGGCTGAGACAGAAAGATTACGAGAAGCCGGTGTCACTGATAAATTACGAAGCTGTAGGAATGGTTGAAAATGCATTGACAATACATGCAGATGAAGCCTTTGAAGAATTATCAAATAGCGGACGGTTAGTTTGTGAGAGGATGTTCAAAGCGCTGACAGAAAAGGGTACCGAAAACCATGAAATAACTATACCGACACAAATCTCGGAACTTTCATTCATTACCCGTGTTAGTGCTGCCGAGATTATCCAGATAGTTGAAAGATTCAGACAGCATGACCGTGCCTTCCTTATGCCCGACCCCGGAACCGAGCTAACTTCAGAAACAATGATTGATCTGGCGCATGAAAGCCTTATGCGCCAATGGTCCAGACTTCAGGGGTGGATAGAGGAGGAATCACGTTCGGTAATAATGTATCAACGTCTGGCAGAAGCATCCAGGTTATATCAGATCGGAAAAACTGAATTATGGAGTAACCCTGAGCTTGAGCAGGCGCTTCTGTGGCAGGAAAAAAATGAACCTACCTTTCAGTGGGCCCAGCGATATAATACTGCCTTTGAGAGGACCATGCAATTTCTTAACAGGAGTAAAGAAGAACAATATCTGAGAGAGGCCGAAGAAAAGGATACATCATTCAGAAAACTTAGAAATACAAGAATATTTGCAGGTTTCCTGGTTTTACTTTTACTGGTTGCAGCTTTTACGGTATTATATATGTCCGGGCAATTGCCGGGAACCAATGGTCAATCTGAACTGACAACACAAGTTACAAGATCCGACAGGGATCAAACTGCCCGGATAGACGATATCATCAGAGAGGTAGAGCAGACAGTAACGGATACCCCGGCAAGCATTCCGCCTGACCAGATCTCAGAGCCGCCTGCTCGGATTGCAGATGCAGAATCAGGGAATAGTAATATACCTGATCGTGCAATAACAAGCCAGCAAAGTTCCAGGCCGACCCCGCCGCAGAATCTCCAACCATCACCTGTGACAAGAACCCCTCAGGCTGCTGAGCCCCGAACAGAGTCAAGAACTGAATCCCCGGGTCAACCCGCGGTCGAACCTTCTCAGCCGGTTGAGGCAGACCCCCGACAGGAGGAAGCGGATCAAGGAGGCGAAAGTTATACACGTGCAATGATCTCAGTTTCACAGACCCTGGCAATCAGGTCTCTTCAGCTTGACGGAGATTCTGATCTAAAAGCCTTGCTTGCTCTGCAATCCCATGTTTTCAATGAAAAGTATAACGGGATGGCCTTTAACGCTGATATTTATGCCGGCCTGTTTACTTCTGTAAGATCGTTGTACGGCAACACATATAATGTATATAAAGGGCATCTTGAATCGGTTAATTCGGTTGTTTTCAGGCCAAACAGCACCATATTTTATTCAGCCTCATCAGACGGAAATATTTTGCAATGGGATCTTGATGATGAGACCAGAACACCAAGGGTACTGATTCAGAATCAGGTCGTTATTAATAAACTGGCCATTTCACCTAATGGGCAGTGGCTGGCTGCGGCTACAGACGGTCAGGGTATCAAGGTGTTTAACCCGGCCAGAAACCAGCTTACCCCAATCCAGCTGGAGTGGGGTAACAACAGGATCATAGCACTTGATTTCTATCCTGATAACGATCACGTGGTTTTTGCCGGTTCAGACAATTCAATCGTAAAATTTAATGTGCGGACGAACAGTCACGAGGTTATAGCCAAAACAGACTCTGAAGTATTATCAATATCCGTCTCCCCTACCGGACGGTTGATAGCAGCCGGAACCAGATCGGGACAAGTTATACTATTCAGGGAAGATGCAACACCTGCACAACAAATTATACAAAATGACCAGGGTAATAATG
The DNA here is from genome assembly GCA_007120695.1 of Bacteroidales bacterium. Lineage (GTDB taxonomy): Bacteria > Bacteroidota > Bacteroidia > Bacteroidales > PUMT01 > PXAP01. The sequence goes on from SKND01000338.1 coordinate 5,019, forward strand.
TTCTTACTGTCCGGTTTAACCGGAATGGTTCAAGAATTGCTGCAGGGAGTACCAATGGCGAGGTAAGGCTGCTAGAGGTAGCCACTGGAAATCTGCTCGCTACACTCAGGGGGCATTCTGCGAGGGTAGCGGATATTGGATTTTGTCCCAATAACGCTTTCATAGCAACAACAAGTTTTGACGGTACGGTTCAGTTATGGAATTATAACAACCTTAACGCTACTCCTGTTGTTTTGAGGGATCATGGTTCCTGGGTCCGTACAGTTTCTTTTAATTCTGACGGAACCAGAATGGTTACCGGTAGCCGGCAGGAATCCAGACTGATTGTCTGGACTACAAACTCAAATGAGATGGCTGCAATGATTTGCGAGAAGGTTTCCAGGAGTATAACAAGGGATGAATGGAGCCGTTACATTGGAGACGATATACCATATATGGAGCCCTGTTCTCAACTATCAAACAGGTAGGTTTATTGGTCAATTTTAAAAAAGTATGAAGACAATATTTACACAAGTCAGGATAGTAGTTTTATTAATATTTTTGCAATACCCTTTTGTGCAGGTATTATCGCAAAATAATTGTGGAGATGCACTTGAGAGGGCAGAAACTTTATTTGACCAGGGAGTTATTGAGGAAATCCCTGCTCTGCTCCAAGGCTGTATCAGAGACGGGTTTTCCCGGGAAGAGAAGATCAGGGCACAGAAACTCATTATCTTATCCTATTTATTCGATAACAGAATGTATGATGCAGAAAGCAAAATGGAAAGCTTTCTTCGTACAAATCCCGAATACCAGCTTGAACCAGACGATCCGTCAGAGTTTGCATCGCTCTTTTCATCCTACAGAACTTTTCCTTTCCTGTCGCTGGGCTTATATACGGGGGGGAATCTTTCTTCAGCCACCATGCTTGAACAATTCGGACCTTATAATCCCGGAGTTAATGAAGTAAGTTACTCAATAACCCACCCTGAATATCAGATTGGGATTTCTTTTAACATTTTCCTGTCAAACAGTTTTGAATTAAATCTGGAAACAGTATACACAAAAACCAGCTTTTCTTACAGGAACCTTCAATATGGGTTTATTGAAACATCCCGAAAGGAATCACACAACAGACTGGATTTCCCGGTTTCCTTCACCTATGATTTTCCAGGTGAAAAATTGAAACCATATCTCAGACTCGGAGCTTCCTACGGACTAATACTCAATGCTTATGGTGATTACAAAAGAAATAACATAAACTCCTCTGACGATATGGCCGGAACTGTTGAATCACTCGGAATTGATATAAGTGATCGCAGAAATCCGGATGTAATTGCCGCAATGGTTGGTACCGGGTTAAAATATAAAATCCCCAGAGGTCATTTGTTTTTAGATCTAAGGTATCATTACGGATTGACAGAACTGGTCAAACCTGAAACCAGGTGGGATCCTGAAATTGTGTTCCCGTTTTACCAGGCAGATGAAGATTTTCAGATAGACTACCTGACCTTTTCTTTCGGATTCAGGTATTCATTTTTTAAGTCAAAAAAACTGTAAATATAAATGTATCCAGTTAAAACAAGTTTAATTAATATGTAAAATAAGGCATTGCAATACAGGCGTTTTCGCATCAATTCATGTCCGCTGCTGTCATATTTTAGTTAACTAAGACAATGAGCATAACTACAAAAATAAAAAGCTTACACCCAGGATTGCTATTGATCCTGTTTATCCTGTTATTATCCTCATGCAGGGAAGAGTCTTTCAGTCCATCACAAGCTGACTCTTTCATTAAATTTTTCGGACTTAATCACCGTGACAAAGGCTTTGATGTCAAAGTCATGAATGATGGAGGATATATTCTGGCTGGAACAACCACGACAGAAGACTCAGGTACCGATATAGTCCTTATACGTACTGACAGATTCGGTAATGAACAATGGGGCCCTAAACAGTTTGGTGGCACTTATGATTACCATGCTTACAATCTGATAAAACTCTCGGGCGGAGGCTTCGCTTTAGCAGGGAGTACAATTGTAGAAACAGAAGATCAAAGCCTGACTTCAAACATGTTACTGGTCAGAACAAACGAACAGGGTGATACATTGTGGACTAAGAATTATGGCAGTAACTCCAATGAAACGGCTTATAACCTTGCCGAAACAAGTGACGGGGGATTTATTCTTATAGGCTCAACTGAAAATATACAAACAGGTCAATCAGACGTATTGCTTGTAAAAACTGATTCTGAAGGATCAGTGGAGTGGACCAGGACCCACCTGGGAGGTGGTGTAGGCGCATATATTGCTGAAACTGAAGATGGATTTATATATACTGGATATACCAGAATTTATGCACAGGCAGGTCAGTCCAACAACAATATTTTTGTTGTAAAAACCAATTCTCTTGGCAGGGTAACCTTTCCCTATACCTATGGCGGTAACGGGGATGATTCCGGAAAATCCATTTTCCCCCTGCCGGAAGGAGGTTTTATCCTGCTTGGTACTATCACAAACAGTTTCACCGGCATTAAGAGTATTTTCCTGGCAAAACTTGGAGAAGACATATCATCGCCGGAATGGATAAAAACGTATGGAGGGCAGATAAGTCATGTAGCCGGTTCTGTCAAAAGGTCCAGTGAAGGTAATTTTATTATTTCCGGAACACAGGAGATTTCGGAAAATAATCATGTAATATTTCTTCTTAAAACAGATGCTGTCGGAAATGAACTTTTTTTAAAAACATATGGCGGAAGCGGCAGTCAAAGTGCTGAATCCCTTGACCTTACCAGTGATGGAGGGTATGTTATTGCCGGTTCAAATGAATCAGGTGAAAACAGTATGATAACCCTGATAAAAACCAAGGCTGACGGGGATTTATAATATTCAGTTCCGGAAAACTCTCACATATTTAAAACAACACCCTGTTCAAATATCTCAGTCTTAGACCATTTTTATTGCTTTTGCTGAACTTATTAATGCCTTATCTGTTTACCAAAAAGGTTCATTATTATAATCCTTTCCCGTAAATCTGGATAACAATGCTGTTATTAGCCTGATATTCAGCGACTTATTAACCTGATGCACCCATGATATGAACGCAAAGACCTTTACTCTGCCTGAAGTAAAACGACTAATTCCGCTCCTCCTGTTCACCATTATTGGCCTGACATCACTTACTGACAGCATCGCCGAGGAGTATACCCTTACAATCACAGTCGTTGGTAATGGGACAGTGGAAGTAGACGAAGAACTTTATACCGGCTCTATTGAATTTGATGAAGACGATGATGTAAGCATTGAAGCTTTTGCTGATGAAGGATGGACTTTTCTGGGATGGTCCGGTGACGCTTCAGGG